>JBDRTC010000833.1:0-16938 GCA_043824335.1 Planctomycetota bacterium
CCGGGCGAACCGCTCGGCCTGGGCTTTCCAGATCTCCTCTGGCAATCGAGCACTCTCGGTGGCGGGTTCCCGGATCGGCTGCGACGCCGGGGCTTGCATCTCCGCGACTTGCGGGACGGGCCGTTCGGCGGGCTGTTGCGATGCCTCCGCCTCGGCCTCGCGAGTTTCCGGTTCTTCCTCTTTCCACTCTTTCCAAGGATCATCCGCTTGCTCCGTCGCCGGCCGTTCTTCCGGCCGCTCTTCCGGCCGCTCGGCCGCCGCGCGGTCGGTTGTCCTTCTCACTGCTCCGGGTTCCTCGCGTCGCGCTTGGGCTCGACGCGCCGAAGCGTTGCTGCCGGGCGGCGTTTGGGTGGCAACGGGGCCCGGTCGATCCGAAATTTCGCCACCGCCGCCGCGTCCCCGTTCGACATCTTTGAACGAACGGAAAACACCAATCGCCGCGACGACGAGCACGACGGCGGCCACTGCGCCCGCAAGACGCCAGCTCGGCCTCAGCGACCAGGGCCTCCGGCACATCTTCGCGAGCGACGCTTCCGGCCACGTGCCGTTCTGGAAATACCAGGTGACTTTTTGCCAGAGGGCATCGTATTGCCAGATGCCGAGAGGCAAGAGCGGGCGGCCGCCGGAGAGCCGCCGGCCGAGCTGGCGCAAATGTTCCTGCTTCCGGTTCCCCTCGCGGTCGTCGTCGAAGCGTTTTCGCGGCATGGCCTTCAAGGCCGCCTCGGCCATTCGGCGACAGGCTTTTTCCAGCTCGCGGAGTGGTCGCTTTCGGAGGATACCGGACCGCTCCTGTTGGAGCTGGCTCATGTCGAGGAGCGCTCGGCGGACGTTCGCCCAGCCCGTCGCCATGTTCAGATCCTCGTCGAGGAGCAGGTGGCGCCCGGCCAGGGCGACGTCGAGTCGTTCGGAGAACTGCCCGACGTTTCCAATCAGCGAGCCGACGATTTCGTGGAGCTTCGCCCCGAGTGAGGGCTCATCTTCCGGATATTCCTGGAAGAACGCCGGGCCGTGGGCAAGAAAGAGCGACACGAGGGCCGGGGTGTCCATCGCCCGGACGATTCGGGCCAGCCCGGCCCGCGTCGACTCTTCCTGTTTCCAAGCGGCGAGCAAGGTCATCAGGAACGCGTTGGAATGTTGGCCGGCGACCCGGGCGTAAAACGTTTCCAGGGTGCTTTCTTCGAGCCGCGCCATCACTTCGCTCAGCAACGGGCCGGGTGGCACTGGCGTCTCGCCAGTGTTGTGTGGGGCAACACGGGCAAGATGCCCGTGCCACCCGCCGCGGCCTGGTTCGTTCCAGAGATGCTCGCAGCCGGGCGGCAGCTCGCCGTGCGCGGTGACGTGGCGGACGAGAACGTCGACCTTGACCTCCGCCGAGATGCCGTCGAGCTTCACCAGGTCCGCAATCTGTTCGCCGGGGAGCCTCGCGAAGAGAAACTCCGTGACGCTTCGCGTGCCGGGGACCTCCTCTTTGCCGGCAATCAGTTCGAGGATCAAAAGGTGCGAAGGCCGGCCGACGATCGGCTCCAGCGACGCGGGAAGATCGCTCAAACGGCCGAGATGCCGGGCAAGGGCATGGCGAAGGTAGTTGGCCGTGATCGGCGAGCGTCGCCAGTCGTCGGCCGGCGGCGGCTTCCTGGGGTCGAACAGGGCGGGCACCAGGTTGTCGACGGCGGCCAGCGCGTCAAAATCCTCGGGGCGTCGGGCCCCGGCCGACTCGAGGTCGGCCAGGCTCCAGTCGACCGCCGGCCAACCCGCCTCCAACAGACGCCGGACCATGCTCCGTGCATACGGGGCCTCCAGACGCCGGCTCTCGCTTTGGCGCTTCGAGAACGTGTTGATCACGAAGCCGCGGGAACGGTAGGCGTCGGCGCGCAGGTCGGTCTTTTGGGGATCGTGAAACATAGTGGCGGCCAGCGAGGTGCCCACGCGATCGGCGTTCGGCTCGAACGTGGAGAAGCTGACCCGGTCGCGAATCCCGCCGGCGGGGAGCAAGCGGATGATGCCGTAGAAGACCAGCGCCGCCACGCTCGGCTCGATCACCAGCAAGAGCGATTCGCGACGCTCGCCCGTGATCTCCAGGAAACCGCGAAAGGCGTCGACAAACAGACTCGACCGCCGGGCGGCGTCGATCTGCCGCCACCGCGGGGGAATCGCGCCGGCCGGATCGTCGAACGAGCCGCCCGCCGGCGTGCTCAGAAAGCTCAAGAAAACCTGATCGTCGATCGCCGGACGCTCCCGGCCGAGCACCTGGTTAAGCGACTCCAGGGGCTCGAGCAGGAACGGGATGTTCGGCGAATCCTCGTCGACCCAGCCCGCGGCCCCCCAAAGTTTCAGGCAGTCGAGCGGCGACCAGCGAGGTTGGCCGTCCTTTTCTTCCCGGAACAGGACGTGGGCGAAGTACGAGCCGGGCCGCCCTTCGGTGTCGGTCTGCCGGTAACAGACCTGCCCGACCATTTGCAGGCCGCCGGTCGAAGGGTGATAGACCAGCCGCCGCGGCGCGGAGGCGGCCCCCAAACGCAGCTTTTCCTCGCTCGGCGTATCGCGGGGCAGGTAATAGGAAACGTATCGTTCGATCTGTCGGTAGTATCGTCTCAGATGCCGCGCTTCGAGCGACCCGGCCCGGGCACTGTAGCCGAGCATGCGACGCGCCAGATCCCCCTCGCACCGCTCCAGCGCCGAGCTTCCGTGCGTGCAGTGCGTGCAGTAGATCTGGTGGATCGTGCTCACTGGGGATCGCCCTCGTCATGAGGGGAGAGGGGTGAGGGACGAGGGACGAGAGAACGGACGAATCGCCAAGCCCTCGCCCCTCTCCCCTCACTCCTCTTCCCTTTCTTGCCGCCCTCGAGGCGTCCTAACACCAACGGACGGCTGGCGAACGTGCGAAAGCCGAGATCGACCGTTGCCCAGACGATCACCGGGCTGCCGGCCCACTCTGGCTCGACGTGGACGACGCGGCTGCCGCCCCCGTCTTCCCAGCTCTGCCGATCGATCGGGAGCAGGTGTTGGACTTCCAGGTCTTGGGGGTCAGAGTCGGGCTCGGGCTCGTCGGCCAGGATTGCCAGGAAACACTCGTCGGTAAACCGCTGCTGCGGCCAGGTCCAGCGCACGCGGTACGTGCCCTCCGCCTTGTCGAGACAGAAAAGGCTCGCCCGGCCCACGGCAAGCGACAATCCCAGCCCCTCCAGCGGCAGGATTTCGGACCGGGTCCAGTCGCTCAACACCGGCTCGTGCGCTCGGAACCGCCCGCCGTGCTTTCGGATGAGCCGGGCGTCGAACGCCTCGACAAACGCAGCCCGGTCGCCGTTTTCGAGGGCCGACACGAGGGTTTCGGTTTTCGCGACGCGGTCGCGTGCCGTGCGGATCGCCGTGGCCCAGCCGCCCGAGAGCGCGTAGCCCTCCAGGGAAGGTTCTTCGACCAGCTCGATCAGCGTCACGTCGTCTCGGCCGTCGATCGCCCGCTGGATGCGGTCGAGCAGTTGCCTGCGGTAAACGGCCCCCTCGTAGGCCGGTCGCCACGCTTCGGCCTCCTGGCACCCCTGGGCCAGTTCTTCGTTCCAAAGGTCGATGAGTCGCCGGTCGAGCTGGTCCGGCGGAAGGTCCTCCGGGATTCGTTCGAGGGCCTCGACCAGGGCCAATTGCTTTTGGGCCAGCTCGATCCGCGGACGGTTTTCCGGGTCGACAAAGCGCTGGCACTCGGCCTCGACCACCCTTCGCCACGCCGCCACAATTGCCGCCACCCCCTCGGACTCGCGAAGCACCCGGTCGAGCCGCCGCATGGCGTGGACACAACGGCGGGCCCTCTCGACGCGCGGGCGCAGCGTGTGCTCGTAGCCTTTGGGCAAGTGCTTTGCCAGCGCCGCGATCTTGCGCTCTTCTTCGAGCGTCGTCTCTTGGGGTGGCCCCTGCGCCATGCGGTGCAAGCGATCGAGAATGCCCACGTTCTTGCGGGCAGCCGCCACCCGGGCTCTCTCCCGCTCGGCCGGCTCGAAGCCGGCGAACAGCGTCTCGTTCCAGGCGCTGACGAGCTTCCGGTCCTCCGACTCGCCGACTTGACGGCCTCTTGCCAAAAACTTCTCGAACGCCGCCCAGGCCTGCTTGCGGCAGACGTACTCGTAGGCCTCGTGGATCAGCGGCTCGAGGTGTTCCGGGGCGTCACGGAACTGCCCCCGGCGATTGAGCAATTCCACGGCCGCGTCCCACTGTTGGCTTTGGAGCAACTCCTCGACCTTTGCGTAGGAATTGGTCAGTTGGGCGAGCGTGGGAAGGCGGTCCATGGGGACCTCGACCAGCGAAACGAGCTTCGCGGTCAGCTCCCGGACGTCCTCGGCGGGCGAGTTCGTCAGCTCGCGGACCAAGGGGCTTGCGAGTGCCACGGGCATCTTGCCCGTCGACTGGCGAGACGCCAGTGGCACCCGAAAGTCGTCGGTGCGGAAGAGGAGCTTATCGTGAGCCGGCTGCTCGACGTATTTCCTCCAGAGTGCGGGCTCGACGGCCAGGGCACGCAACGCGACGTAAATCACCAGGGCCGAGAAATGGTCCAAGTCGTGCGAGAGGTGGGTCCGCTCGTTGCGATCCGGGTGCTGATAGGGCTCGACACCCACTTCCAGGTTGCGGCGGCCGACCAGGGCGGGCACGCACATGCAGTCGTAATCGACGAGCTTCAGTTGGCCGCCGCGAGTGACCATCACGTTGGCGTCCTGGAGATCGCCATGGGCGATTCTTGCGTCGGCCAGCTCCTTGACCAGTTCCACCCAGCCGGCCGCGGCGGCCGCCAATGCCTCTTGGTTTCCTTCCCGGCAACGAGAGCCGACCCAATGGAAAAGGGTCTCTCCCTCGACCCAGTCCATGAGGATCACCGGGTACCACTTGCCGTCGCCGGCGGAACGGATGCTGTCGTCGCGGTACTCGAAATCGACCAGGCAATCGAGACGCCGTGTCTTCAAATAGGCGCTGATCGCTTCGTAGCGTTCCCGCCGCTGGGGCGACTCGGTGGTGAACACGCGAACCGCGACCGGGCCCTCGCCGTCGGGCAGAATCCCCTTGTAGACCACCGCGAACGCCCCCGACCACGGCCGGGGCTGGTTCGAGCGGTCCTTCTCAATGCGGCACTGCTTCAGCTTCGGATCGCGAAACGCGACCCTCGGGTTTTGCAGCATCGCGCTAAAATGAGAAGCCAGCGGCCAGGACATGATTGGGATTGCAAATTGCAAATTGCAGAATGCAAATTGCAGATTGCCGACCTCCGTGGATGAGAGCTTAGTTTTTGCGGTTGGAATTGTCCTTCGTGGTGACGATCGACTGTGCGATGATCCTGCAGAGCTGCGTACACTCGTCCAAGAGATCTGCCATCTTCTTGTCGGGGAGCAACTCCGTCTTGACGATGAGCCGGATCCAAAAGCGAGATTCCCGCAACTCTTTGAGACAGATACTCAACTTGTGAACGAAATCGGCTCGGCTTTCTCCTGCACACCCCTCTTCGTAGTTCGGCCCTGGGGACGTCCCGGACCGCACCAGTTGTCCGGCAACGTGGCGTCCCAACCGCGTCTCGGGTAACGCGTCCACCGCCTTTCCCACCCGGGCCGCGAACTCCAACAACCTGTCCGACAATTCTTCCGGAGTCATGGAGTCCACGTCCTACTGGCAGGCAATCAGCGCAATAAACAACCCCCAACTACGCCGGGGCTTCTCAATTTTCAATTTGCAATTGTCATTTTTCAATTTGCAATCCCCTACCCCAATATCGGGTATCCGTTCATCTCCAAGAGCCAAACCAGCGGCTCCAGCAGACCGAAGGGCGAAATGGTGCGGAGGCTGAGATCGGTCTCGCCGCGGCCGTCGAGCCCCACGGGCGTGAGCGGAAAAAACATGTGGCGCCCGCCGAACAGGTCGTGGATCTGCCGCTCGATCTGCCAGCCGGGCCAGATCGTGTCGCGCAAGCGGGCCGTCAGCCGGGACCGGGCCTCGATCACGTCGAGGGTCATCGCCTCACCGGTCGGGTCGATCCGGCTCAAGTCGTCGTAGAACCGGCCGATCGCGTCGCCTCCATCCGGAAGCGCGTACGGTTGGCCGGCCAGGATATCGATCTTCGGCACGCACAACGCCACGGGAATGCGAACCCGCTTGCCGGCCTTCACTCCCCGAACCAACCGGATGTCTTCGCGGAAATCGGCCAGGGCCTTGGCCTGCGGCTCGGCGGGGTACGTGGGGTCGAGGAAAAAGAAGAAGCCGTCGCCGTCCAACGCCCGGCGGCGGCGATAGTCTTCCACGCCCATGTCCGACGTCACTTCACCCGAGTAGTCGAAAATGTTCACCAGCACGTTCGAGCGGCCCCAAGGGTCGCGATCCTGGAAGTTGAAGACCACGGGGTGGGGGATGCGGTCGCGCTGCGTGGCGGCGGTGCCGATGCGGGCGGTGAGGATCTCCTCGACGATCACGTCGAAATCCTCGGAACTCTGCGACTTGATCCTCTCGAACCGGATTGACCGGGGATAGTTGCCCCGGTTGAGTTGCCAGTAGACCATCGCCAGCCAGTGCGTCTTGCCCGCCTGGGGAACCCCAAGCGTGGGAAAACAGAGCTTCACCTGCTCGCGATAGACGTCCATGAACGTGTAGTCGCACTCCTCGTACGGCTCCTCGCTGATCACGTTCTTGCACTCGACAACCTCCACGCCGCCGGGCACTCCGCTCGGGCGAGCATCCTCGGCCAGCCGCTCCAGGCGATCCGTGCCCAAGCACAAGGGACAGGTGTTGGCCGTCAGCTCCCGCCGGGCTTCGACCCCCTGCCGGTAGAGAAACCCTCCAACGGCCGCCAAGACGATCAGCCCCAGCCCCAGCCCGCCGCGCACCCACTGGCGCAAGCGGAGATAGCCGGCTGCCGCCTCCGTCTGGGCCTCCAGCTCCCGGGTGACCGCTGCCAACTCTCCTGAATCCGTTTCTATCTCGCGGGGTAGCGCGTCCAACAGCGCGGCCAGTTCCGTGGCTTCCAACACCCCGGCACGAAACCGGCCCCATTGAACGGGAATCTGGTTGCTCGCGGGAATTGCGTCGCCGAGCGTTTGCCGGTGCTCGTATTCGGCCTGACGGTAACGCCGCTCGAGGTCCTGCCGCGCCTGATCGAGTGATTCCATCTCGGAGTCCAGGGCCGCCTGTTCCGCCGCGATCAACGCCCGAGGAGACGAGTCGCCCGGCAGCCCCACGCTCAACAGCGCTTCGTAAATCCGATCTCCCATCAGGAACGTGACCACCGTGAGAACGGCCAAGACGACGGCGGCTACCGTGAGGAATTGTGACAACCTCATCTTTCGGACGCGGCCGCCGCTGAGCAGCCGGCGAAGCTCGTGACGGCGATCGTGGAACACCAGGCCCGCCAGCGTGGCGATCGCCACAAGACCGAAGAGCCAGAACCAACGCTTGTCGACGCTCAAGAGCGAGGCAAGCTGACCCGCGATCCGCCGGCTTCCCTCCACTTTGAACAAGAGAAGCCGCCGCTCGTAAAGCGCCGTGCGCACGGCCCGCCAGGCGGCTTGGGCCTCGCCGACCTCTCGATCGAACGTTTCGGCCGCATGGTCCAGATCGTCGACCACCGGAGTCACGTTCTCTTCCAGCACGCCCAAGAGCGTTTGGGCGGTTTCGGCGCCGATCTGCTGGAAGTCGGCAAAAAACGCTTCGCCGGGTGATCCGGGCTCGATGGCCGATTCAAGCCTCTGGAGTTCTCGCTCCAGAAAGGCGTTCCCCGCCCGAAGCCGCTCCCGCCGGCTGAAACCGTCGACGTACGATCGGGCCGCCTCGGCCGCCTGGGAAGGTTTGCCGGGCGTGCCGGCCGGCGGCGTCTCCTCCCACGCACTGACGCCCGGAGTCAGCCCGAGGCAAACAATCATCAGAAGCCACGTCAAGCGGCGACGCCGACCGACGGTCAGAGACGCTTCCGCACGATACACTGGTCGTCTCAAGGGGGATTGATCCATGCTATGGTCGATGCGCGCAACGCGAACCCGGCGATAGCGGCCCGGGATAGGGGCCGTCTGACATACCCCCCCCAATATCCTCAGGATACCCGCGATACGGGCGGCTGTCAAATACCGCCGAGGCAAGGCTTTGCGCCGCTGTGCCCGGCGTTTTCCAGGGCGTACAATGTCAGATGCTGCCTGAAACCGCCTTTGCCGAGGAGACCCATGAAAGGCATCGCCCAAATCGTCCTTGTCGCCTGGGCAATCCTGATCGCTTGCACGGTATGCCAGGCGCAAGGGCCGCAGGCCGCGGTGCCCGAGGGCGTGCCGGCCGAGGGGCTCGCTCTTTGGCTACGGGCCGATCGAGGCGTGGAAACACGCGACGGACGGGTCGTCGCCTGGCACGACTTGTCCCCATCGCAGTTCGTCGCCCAAACACCGTCCCCCTTTGCCCCGCCCGCCTTCGACGCGAAGCAACCGGCGGTGCTCTTTTCCGACGGCATGCTCCTGAGGATCTCGGAACGGGTGCTCCCGGCTGATTCTCGCGAATTGACCATTTTGGGAGTCGCCCGGGCGGACAGCGCGGCGTCGATCGGACTCTTTTCGATCCGCAACGCGACCGTCCCCTTGGTTCAGCTCGACGTGGACGAAAACGGCAGCGTCCGTTTCATCGTTCGAGACCGTCAATCGCGAACCTCGATCGCCACAACGCCCTGCATTTTCGGGGCGAAAGCCCTGTTCGGCGGAATCCTCTCGCGAAAGGACGCCGCGACGGGAGAAGCCCGCGTTCTCTTTGGCTCCAGCGAGGAACGGGGAAGCACGGAAACATTCACCTCGCCGCTTGTCGACTCCGGGGCATGGATTGGCGGGCTGGTCGTTCCCGGACGCGATCCGTTCTTCTGGAAGGGCGCTATTTCGGAGGTACTTGTGTACGGCCGCGCGCTCGGCGAGAAGGAGCTGCAATTGGCTGCCGAGTATCTGACAAAGAAACACGATCTGAAAGAGCCGACGAGCTCGTTTGAAGACACGTGGAATGTTCTGGCGACCCGGCGCCCGACCGGCCCCGTAGCCGAGGAGCTCGAGGCGGACATCTGTGTCGTCGGCGGCGGAAGCGCCGGCGTGGGCGCAGCTATTGCGGCGGCTCGCAAGGGGGCAAGAGTCGTCCTCGTCGAGCACCAAGGGCGACTCGGCGGAACGGGAGCGAACGCCTACGTCGCCAACTGGGAGCCCGGCCCGGGCTGCTCGATTGCCAAGGAACTCTTCGAGCGAATGAAGGCGATCGACGGCGCCGGCGTCGCGCGTGCGTATCCCGTCCACACCGACGCCCCCATGGGATATAACCTCGTCACCGAAGGGGAGCCGTACGAGAAGACGCTCCGAAGGGCCGGAGTCCCCGGCGCCGAGATCCGCCGTTTGCCCTACAAGCCGGAGGCGTTCGACCGGGTCGTTCGCGAGATGCTCGCCGAGACGGGGAACGTCACCGTTCTCGACGGCACGACCTTCTTCCAGGCAGAGGCAAACGACGAGAAAACGCGAGTTGAATCGGTCCTGGCCGAGACGTTGGACGGCCGGATCGTGCGTGTCCGGGCAAACGTGTTCATCGACTCGACCGGATGCGCGTGGTTGTGCCGGGACCTCGGCTGCGAGGTGATGCTTGGCGCGGACCCCAAGAGCCGGTTCAACGAGCCGTCGGCCCCCGAGAAAGGCTTCTTGCGGCTCAATGCCATTTCGCGGTGCTACCTGATCCGTCCAAGTGAAAGCCCGAAACGGGAGCCGCCACCGGAAGGGAACGTCCCCTATCCGCGTTGTGCGTTCGTGACCGGCTGGAAAGACGGACTTCAAGCGGTCAACCCGATGCCGATGCTCCCGGGCCGAGCGCTGATCGACTACGGCTACGACGAATGCCTCCGCCGCTCCGACGAGATGGCCCGCGCCCATTGGCACTGGCTCCAGCAGGTGCCCGAGTTCCAGGGCCATGAATTGGCCGAAATCGCGCCGATGCTGGGGATTCGCGAGAGCTATCGCGTGGTCACGCGGTACGTGCTCAACGAAAACGATCTCACGGCCGGGCTGCCCAACCAGCAGCACGACGACATCATCGCCGTGGCCGACCATCCATGTGACATCCATGGCGCGGGCGGGCATCTCGGCGAAGTGAACACGGCCTACGGCATCCCCTATCGGTGCCTTGTGCCGGCCGGCTCGTGGCAGAACCTGCTGGTTGCGTGCCGCGGCGCCGGATTCAGCAAGATCGCCGCTTCGAGCTGCCGGCTGCAGCGGACCATGATCCAACTGGGACACGCCGCCGGCGCGGCCGCCGCCATGGCGGTCGAGGCCGGCGTGCCCGTCGACAAGATCGACGTCTCCAAGCTGGTCGACGACCTCGACGCCCGATCGCGCTATCCTTGGTAGGATAGAAACGCTTGTATTTCCCGGCAGAAAGCGTATGATCTCCCAATAGTGACACCCGGCCAGACACCAGGCCCGTACACCGGGAGGAGATTATGACCGCTCGCAAGAAGCCGAAGAAACCCTATCCCGACTTCCCGCTCTTCCCGCATGCCAGCGGGCGATGGGCGAAGAAGATTCGCCAGCAGTTCAAATACTTCGGCCCGGTGACTGATGACCCCGACGGCGGCGCCATGGCGGCCCTGGAGCGATACCAGGCCGTGGCCGTCGACCTGCACGCTGGGCGTACACCAAGGGTTCAGACCGGCGACGGGCTGATCGTGGCCGACCTCTGCAATCGCTTCCTGACGACCAAGGAATGCGCCCTGGACGGCGGGGAGATTGTTCATTCCACGTTTGGTAACTACCTAAGGTGTTGTCAGCAGGTGGTGGAATTCTTCGGCCGCAACCGGCTGGTGGAAGACTTGGCGGCCGATGACTTCGAGCAGTTCCGCGCGGCGCTGGCCGCCACGAAGGGGCCGTCGTACCTGGCGCTGGAAATCACCCAAGTGAAGGTCCTCTTCCGATACGCGCACGACCAGGGGTTGATCGCGGCGCCCGTCCGCTACGGCCAATCGTTCAACAAGCCGTCGCAGCGGGTGCTCAGGAAGAATCGGGCAGAGGGGCCGTCGAAGATGTTCACCCCGGTGGAACTCCGGCAGATGATTGGCGCCGCGGACCAGCCGTTGAAGGCGTTCGTCCTTCTGGGGCTGAATTGCGCTTTCGGGCCGGCGGACCTTGCCAGGATTCCCCAGAAGGCAATCGACCTCGAAAGCGGCTGGATCGTGTACGCGCGGCCGAAGACGGGCGTGGACCGCCGCATACCGCTCTGGGGCGAGACCGTGGCGGCCGTACAAGAGGCGTGGAGCAACCAGGCGTCGGCCAGCCCTACGCACGACCATTTGGCCTTTGTGACCGTCCAAGGGGGGCCGTGGGCGTCCAGGGAGGGCAAGGGCGGCATGATCACAATGCGATTCCGCCGGCTGTTGCGGTCCCTTGACCTCCACCGCCCCGGCGTGGGCCACTACTCGCTTCGTCACATCTTCCGAACCGTGGCCGATGAAACGCTCGACTTCCCCGCCGTCAACCTCATCATGGGCCACGTCGACAGAACGATGGGGGCAACGTACCGCGAGCGAATCGCCGACGACCGCCTCGTCGCCGTGGTCGAGCACGTCCGCGGCTGGCTGTTCGGTGGGTGAGAAAAAGATTTGACAACCAGCACGGAATCTGAATAATTGGAGTGTTATAGCTACCCGCCCGCTGGACGACGCTGGCCGGGTCGCGATAGTGGGAGCTGTCCGGTGGTGAAGAAGGCCGGATGCGTGCTCCCCCCGCTCTCTGTAGGGATGTGGCCTACGAGGGTGTTTGGAGGTATCGCTAGAGCGACCCCTACACCCTGTCGGCCCCGTCCCTCTCTTTTTTGGGGTTGGGTCCGACACAGTTGTCGCGGAGCCCAGCCCTATGCCTTCACTTACTTTGCGGCGAAAAGTCGCTCCCCCCGAAGTTGCGCGCCGCTACGGCGTGAGCGTCTACAAAGTCCACGCCTGGATTGCCAGCGGCGAGCTAAGGGCTACGAATCTCGCGACCCGCCCCGGCGGAAAGCCCCGCTGGAAAATCGACGAAGCGGACCTTGCCGCTTTCGAGGCGGGAAGGGCGAATACTCCCGTCCCAGAGCCGCAACGACGGCGACGTCGGAAGGCGGATGCGTCGGTGACCGAGTATTTTTGAGCCCAAACTCCCAAAAGGCCCCCGGCGACGGGACAGCCATCTGCGGGGCGTGCGACAGGAAAGGGACGAACCAAACCACTAGGGACACCAAGGAAAAAGGGCCGCGCGGGAACACGGCCCAAGACTAAAGGAGAGCTGTTAGATGAGTGTAGCAACGAATGCTCAGAAAGGCAAGTTGGAACGCACGACGTTTGAAACGTCACGCCTACTCGAATTCTGTTCCGAGAAGGAACTGACCGCCCAGACGGGCCACGAATCGGACAAGTGGCCGCTGGTGATTGCGAAGGAACTGAAGGACAACTCGCTGGACGCCTGCGAAGAGGCCGGCATCGCCCCTGAGATCGAGATCACCGTCGACGCGGACGGCATCACGATCTCCGACAACGGCCCGGGGCTGCCCGCCGACACGATCGACCGGATTCTCGACTACTCTGTCCGCGTTAGTAGCCGGGAAGCCTATGTCGCCCCAGATCGCGGCGCCCAGGGTAACGCCCTCAAGACCGTTCTGGCTACGCCGTTCGTCCTCGACGGGGATCGCGGTCGAGTCGATATCAGCTCCCACGGCCAGCGCCACGAGATCGAGTTCGCCGTGGATCGTATCCGGCAGGAGCCAGCGATCTCCCGTACGATCCATGAGGGAATTGTAAAATCCGGCACCACGATCACGGTTTGGTGGCCGAATTCAGCTTCAATTCTGGCCGACGCGAAGGCTCAGTTTTTACAACTCGCCGACGATTTTACCTTCCTGAACCCGCATCTCGCCCTGTCGATGGACTGGTTCGGTGAACGGATGCGGACCGCTGCCACCACTTTGGGATGGAAGAAGTGGCTCCCCAGCAAGCCCACTTCGCCGCACTGGTACGGCCTTGAGGAATTCGAGCGCCTGGTGGCGGCATACGTTGCCCACGACCAGGATCGCGGCGCTGATCGATCCGTTCGGGAACTGATCACGGAGTTCAACGGCCTGACCGGGACCGCCAAGCAAAAGACCGTCCTAGAGGCCACGGGACTGGCACGGACCAACCTGTCCGCGCTGGTCAATTGCGATGGGCTCCGGCACGACGTGACCAAGTCGCTCTTGGAAGCCATGAAGATCAGCACCAAGCCGATCAAACCGGCCGCGTTGGGGATCATCGGCAAGGACCACATCGAGAAGCGGTTCACAGACCTCGGCTGCGAGATGGAGTCGTTCCAGTACAGGAAGGTGACGGAGACCGACGACGACGGATTGCCCGTGGTGATCGAAAGCGCGTTCGGATGGCGGGGCGAGGAGTCTGAGGCAGAACGGAGAATCATAACCGGGGTGAACTGGTCTCCGGGAATTGTGAACCCGTTTCGGACGCTGGGCACTGCGTATGGAGACGGGCTTGCCTCAATGTTGTCTGCGAAGTACGCGGGCCCTTCTGAACCGATCGTGTTTCTGTTGCACTGCGCGTGTCCTCGCGTCCAGTACACGGATCGCGGCAAGAGCGCCGTCGTCATGAAGTAGGAGGTGACCATCATGAACAGCAGCACGCTCATCAGCGCCGTTGAGTCGGTCACCCAGAAGTGGACCAAACAGCGGAAGGCGGAGGAACGGGGAAGGGCCAGATCCAGAATCGCGGCGTTCACACGCCTGTATCCCATGACGATCAAGGCCGCCGCGTGGAAGGTGATGGAAAAGGCGTACATGAAGACCAGCGACGGGGGCACGCTTCCGGCGATGGCACGACAGCTCATGTACCAGGCCCGCGGCAGAATTCTCAAGATGACTGGCCGGGACAGCCTCGACGATCAATACTTTACCCAGAAGCTTATCCCCGAATATATCCGAGACCACCCAAAGCAAACCGCGAGTTGGGATGTCGTCTACGATGCCCGCGGCCACCTCGCAGAACCTCACACCGATGTTATTGTCCCCGTCGGCACGCTCGATGTGCGCCAATACCTGAACGACATTCGGGATCATGCCGTCGAAGCGGTGGGGGCGGATTCTTTTCATGCAAAAACGGCATACCCGACGTGCGGGCCGAAGTTGCGATTTGCCGCGATCATGTTCATCGAGAAGTAAGGCTTCCTACCGCTCTTCGAGGCTGTCCATCTGGCCGAACGGTACGATATCGCGATCATCTCCACCAAGGGCATGCCGGTGGTGGCCTGCCGGCAGCTTGCCGATATTCTCTGCGGCGAGAACGATATCCCCTTGCTGGTTCTACACGACTTCGACAAGGCAGGGTTTTCGATCTTGGGCACGCTTCAGGACATCGACCACGCCTACCAGTTCGACGACTACGGCTGTGAGATCGGGGCCAAGCGGTACGAGTTCAACCACGACATCAAGGTCATAGACCTGGGGGTGCGGCTGAGTGACGTGGAAGCCTACGGACTGGAAGCCGAGCCGGTCAAGTACCGATCCGATCCGTCAGACAATCTGCGGGAGAACGGGGCGACGGACGAAGAAATCAAGTTCTTGTGCGGTGCCCCCGGCGGGTACGGACGTAGGGGAAAGCGAGTTGAGTTGAACGCATTTACCAGCGGCGACTTCGTCCGGTGGATCGAGTCCAAGTTGGACGAACACGGCATCAAGAAAGTGGTGCCGGATACCACCACCCTGGAGACGGCCTACCGCCGCGCCGCGCAGATCACGCTAGTACACGAGCAGCTCCCTGAAATCGTCGACGCGACGGCCAAGCAGGTAGAGAACATCAAGATCCCGAAGACCTTGGGCCGTATGGTCCGCAAGGGGCTGGAAGACGATCCGAAGCTGCCATGGGACCGGGTGATTTTCGACTTGGCGGCCACGAATTGTAAAGAACGAGCCAAACGGCGCGGTAAGGAAGCAAGCTGAAAATGGACCACAGGACACGTTCTTTACAGGCCCACTCCGAATGTATGGATTTCGGCAACCACCGCACGGAGGACGCTGAGGACGACATGCACGGATTGGCCAAGTTCTTTCGGAACGAGGACGATCCGACGTTCGTTCTCGGGGGGTGACCACGAAAAGACCCGGGTGACGGCGCCCACCGTCAACCGGGCATTGGATGGGTGCGATTGGCAAGGAACCGCACATGACCAGTATACCACGAATCGAGCAGGCGTTGAAGTATGCCACGGAGTTGGGCTGGCCAGTATTCCCCGTCCATTCGATCGTCGACGGCGTCTGCACCTGCACCAAGGGACGGGTCTGCGACAAGCCCGGCAAGCACCCTCGCACGAAACACGGTTTCAAGGCCGCCACGACCGACGAGAAACGCATTCGGCGATGGTGGAAGAAGAACTCCGAGGACAACATCGGCATTGCTACAGGCGAGCCGAGCGGGCTTGTGGTGGTCGATGTCGATCCCAAGCATGGTGGTGTGGACAGCATGCAAGATCTCCAGGAACGCCTTGGACGGCTGCCAGGGGGGCCGTTCACGGAGACTGGCGGCGGCGGGTGGCATTTCCTGTTTGCTCACCCTGGCGGCCGGGTACCCTGCCGGATCGGTCTTGCTGTCGGCGTCGATGTTCGAGCAGACGGTGGATACATCGTCGCCCCGGACTCCACTCACATCAGCGGCCAGACCTACAAATGGGCAGTACCGCCAGACAAGCCACCCCCCGAATTGCCGGAGAAGTGGCTCAGTTTTCTTCTGGATGGACGACCCCCTTCAAAAGTTACGGAGGCAGACCCCCCGTTACAGAGACAAGCAGAGACCGTAGAGGACCGTAGAGGACCAAGGAAGACCGTTGAACGACATTCTGGGGAGGCTTCAGAGAATCCGCCCAAGGTCGTCTCGTCCCGTCTCGACTCGTCTCGGTCGGTCGCGACGACTTTCGTCGCTGCCGTTGAAAACGCGATCGTCACCACGCTGCCCAGGAAGCCCGGGACTCGCCACCGATGCTTGTTCGAGTTCTGTCGTGCGCTGCAGGCGGTTCCCGGCATGAAAGAAACGCCGGTCGACGAACTGAAACCCTACGTTAAAGAGTGGCACAAACGGGCGCTGCCCAACATCGTCAACGCATACGATTTCGTAGACGAATGGGAGGATTTTAGCGAATCCTGGGACAAGGTCCGTTACCCGAGAGGAGAGGGCGTCATGGTCGAAGTGTTGGAGCGAGCAAGAGCGGCCCCAGATGCACGTGCGGCCGCGGAGTACGAGAGTGAGAGAATGGGAGTCCTCGTCGCCATCTGTCGAGAGCTGCAAAGCGAGGCCGGCGACAAGCCGTTCTACCTGTCGTCTTCACTGGCCGCGAACCTACTCGGAATCACGCCGATGCGGGCTTGGCGCTGGTTGCGGCTCTTGTGTCGAGAAGGCCGGTTGGAAGTGGTCGAGAAGGGCAACCAGCGGCGAGCCACCAGATACCGATACCTGGGGGACGTGTAACGGCGTGGTCGCCAGATCGACACGAAACCCAACGGGAGGTAGCAGGATGGGACGAGGACTTTCGGAGTTGCAGAAGACCATTCTGCGAATCGCCCTTCGCAACCGGTTGGTGGAGGGCGACGAGGGCATCAACGTGCTACGAGCCGAGGTGTTGCACGAACACTACGAGTTCCCGTACCGGACCAATTGTTGGGACTTCATGGGGCTGAGTTACGTTCGGGAGTTCGGGACTTGCTGCCCAATCAAGAAACGAAGGGACTTCACAGAACACCAGGCTTTTAGCCGAAACCAGATCGGCCCCTCGCGATACGACAAAACCCAGGTGGCTGTGGCGAATGGCACTGCCGACCGTTAAGCTATTGTACTGCAACGGCTTGCGTTTTTCAATCGCCGCTTGAGTTCCCATCGCGGTTGACGCATGAGCGGGTATCGATGCCGACGTCGCTTCAAAACGCGTGGTTCGATCC
>JBDRTC010000834.1:0-4096 GCA_043824335.1 Planctomycetota bacterium
CCCATGCCGCCCATGCCGCCGCCCATGCCGCCGCGCATGCCTCCCATGCCGCCGCCCATGCCGCCCATGCCGCCGCCCATGCCGCCCATGCCGCCGCCCATGCCGCCCATGCCGCCGCCCATGCCGCCCCCCATGCTGCCAAAAACGCCGGGCGGGACGACGAGGTCGGCGACCGGGTAGACCTTGGTTGCCAGCCGCGCTTCGGCTTCCTCCGGCGTGGTGATCTTGAGCACCTCGTCCGCGACCACGTAGGTCAGGTCATACTCATTGAGCATTAACCGCAAGCCCGAACGCAATGAGATCCCCTTGAGCGATTTCGTGATTGGGGTGTCGGAAGGGACGCCGACTTCCTCCAACGCCCTCTCATCGATCTCGATCTGGATGTTGTGGAGCTCCTCCAGGGTAGCCATCACGTCTCGCAACGGCGTGTCGATGAAGTCCAGCTCGGTCGGGGCCTTCAACTCCGTGGCGATTCGCCTCTCCGCCGGTCCCTGGCTGGCCAAGTCCACCGTGGAGTAACGCTCGATCCGCCGGGCGCTCAGCCGCTGCCACACCTCGGCATCGGGATACACTATGGGAGGCTCGTCGGGGATCGGGATGCTCGACCTCTCCACCGAAGCAAGCACGTCAACCACGCCCTTCTGACGCGCCACGCGCAAGGCCAATGCTTCCTCGTAGTAGCCGCGCATCCGCGAAGTGTGGGTCGCCGCCACCGGGACCGGATTGTTGGGGGCCAATTCCTGGGCCTCCATGGCGATCTGCTCCTCGGCCATGCGGAATCGGCCCTCCTCCATCAAGGAGTTGAATCGCTCCATCAACTGCTCCATCTTCTGTTGCCCGCGGAGGAGCTCCTCGTTGATCATCGCCCGCTCTTTGGACGCGGCCAGGACCTCGTGCTGCTCCTGCCGCTGCTTCTCCAACCGGATCTGTCGGTGCTCCGCCTGACGCACGGCGGCCTGGAGCTGGTCGACCAACTGGTCGCGGACGTCGGGCTCCAGTTCCGGAACCCGCCTGACGTTCTCCAACTGCTGCTTCAAGTTCTGAATGGCCGCTTCGGGTTCGTCGGGCATACCCCGGACCTGCTTGATCGTGTTCGCCACGTCGGCGCTGACCATCTCTTCGATCACCTTGCGCTGACGCTCCACCGAGTCCATGAACCTGCCCGGGGCCGCCAAGGGATCGGGCTGAGCCGCCGGGGACCTCGCCGCCGCGCCGGCCGCGGGGCCGGCCAGGTTCAGATCGGCCGGAGCCCCGGCGTCCGCGCGACGCCTCTGGACCGCGCCGGCCACGATCCGAGCCTGGGCGTCCTCCGGGTCCTGGCGCAGGGCCTCGCGGGCGAGCCGTTCGGCACTGTCGAGGTCGTTTCCTGCCAGCGCCTCGACGGCAAGCTGGCTGACCTGCCGCTGCCCGGCGCCGATCTGGCGTTCCGCGTCTTTCAAGCTGGCCGATCCGACCAGCGGCAGGCTCACCCCGCCGTCGACGCGAGCGCCCTCGACCAGCCGGGCGATGTAACTGTTGGCGTCTTGGGGCGGATTGGCCTCGATCGTCCATTGGAGCGGTTTGGACCCTTCGGCCGTGCCAACCGTCATCTGAACCTCGAAGGGTCCTTCCCCTTCATACGTGCCGATGATCACGCTCTCGCGGTCGGCGCGCAACGGCGGGGTCCGGGCCGGAAACACTTCGCGGAACCCGGCGGGCCAAGTGGCCGACTCCGGCCACAGGACGGTGCCTTTCGCCGCGGCCGCCAGCTCGCTCCCCGCCTTCTCGGCCGCGACCTCTTCTGCCTTGAGCAATTGGCCGCCCGTGGTTGCAGCCAACGCGCCGAGCACTTGCACGTCCAAACGAGGGCCGACGGCGTAGCTGGTAACCGCGATCCGATTGTCGACCAGTGAGCCGACCAACTGCTCGAAGGTCTCGGTCCCCAACAGGTTGGCCGTGCTCATGCCGTCACCGATGTAGACGACCGCCCGCGGGTTGGCCCCCTCGCCGGCGAATCGCGCAACCGCCGCGTTCACGGCCTTTTCGATGTCGGTGGCCCCCAACGGCTCGCGGGCTTCGAGCTTCTCGAGCGCGGCGGCCATTTCCGGGCTACCGGGCGCGACGAAGCTTTCCGTCATACCGATGGCGTTCACGTCGACGGCCACCAATTGAATTCGGTCCTCGGGCGACAGCTCGCCCAGCAAAGCCATCAACGCCGAGAGGCCCTGGGTCCGAAATTGACCGGTTTGGCTCGCCGAAGAGTCGTACAGCACGACGACGTCGCGCGGGCCGGGGGCGGGCGCGGTTTGCGCGGGCTTCAGGCTGAGCGCAAAGTAGTTCGCGCCGTCGGTGTGCGTAAAGCCGTCGAGTCGGGCTGCCTCAGGGCTCGGCTCGGCGCCCGGCAAGTTGGTGACCGCCAGGGCCACCGCCATTGTCGCGGCGGGCAACAAGGCCAATCGCAAAGGACTTCGCTTGGACATGGGTACAATCTCCGGCGCAGACAGACGTGCGGGCAGTCGTGTTCCGTAGCGACAGTCCGGACACGCGTGGATTGGTCGCGGAAAACAAACTTTCACCAGTTAGACTCATTTTACCCAACCCACCCGGAATTTGCCAATCAAAAAACCCACCGACACGTGCTAAACCACACGCTTCGATCTGGGGCCCCTTGCGACGAACTCCTTCTCGACCCGCTCCCAATGAAAACGACCCGGGCGATGCGAGGCCGCCCGGGCCGTAAGTCGTTGCTAAGTATCAGGATAAGTCGTCCGAATCCCGTCCGATGAGGCTATCGCTGGAGACTGTAGTCCCCGGGGACGCTGGAACCGGCCGCTTGCCCCTCCACGGCGGTGGCCACTAGGGTCTGCCAATCCAATTCCGAAAACTTGCGGGAGGCGCTCGAAATGGCCCCTCCCAGACCGGCAAGGGACCGGGCGGCCAGCGACACCATCACGTCGACCACCGGGTTGGTGGCCGATGTGGTGTCGGACCAGTCGGGGGTGTCGGTTTCCGTGGCGGTCGGTTGAGAGTTCCAGTTCTCGTACGCGTCGGCGGTGATTTGCCCGACGCCCTCGATCCAGTCTATCGACAGACTCCCGAGACTTCGCCGGAGCAGGTCGACTGCTTCGTCCATGCCGAGCTCTCCCTGCTCCATCAACCGCAACACCCCGAAAAAGGCCGCCGCGCCCGGCAGATCATCCGCCAACCCGAGCACCTCGATGCCGGTGACGTCCTCGAACCGCGAGGCGAAGTCGATTGCCTCCCAGCCGAGGGCCTCGAGATAGTCGTTCAGCGTTGCCCGCCGAACGCCCGACGGCTCTTCGCACAGCGTTTCCAGCATCCTCAGCACCTCCTGGTCCGCCGAGAGCAACAGGTCGGTCGGCTGCCATGCAAACAGCTCCAACCCGCTCTCCGCCGCGTCCTCGGACTCAGACTCCCAATTGGGCATCTCCTCAGAGTCGGCCCATTGGCAATAGTCCTCCTCCGGGACCTCGGTCCGCTCGGCCGCCGGCTCGATACCTTTCCCGTAACAATCGTACCCGTAGTACTCGTACGGATCGGCGTAGTCGTAGCCGTAAGGCTCCTCAACGCTGGTGCTCTTGATCGCCTCGCCGGGCTCGCCTTCGAGGCGCCCCTCGAGTTCCGCTTCCCACTCCGAGTCGAAGTACTCGGCGGAGTCACTGGGATGCTCGTACTCGCTCTCGTAATCGTACGCTTCGGCCGTGTCGGCCTTGGAGCCGGCGTCCGACTGGTAATCGTAGCCGAACTCGCCGTAGTACGAGTACTCCTCCGAGCCCGTCTCCTCGAGGTCGCCGGCGGGCTCGCTGGGATAGGCGTATTCCTCCTCGGGATATGCCTCGGTATAGCCTTCGTAGTCTGACGTCTGTTCTTCGGTCTCTTCGGCGGCGACGTCGACTCCAAAATCTTTCTCGACATAGCTTGAATACCCGTAACGCTCTTCGGGACAAGCGTAGTCGCACTCGCCATCCTCCGTGGCAGATTCGTCGCCGGAGGTCTCGAAGTCGTCGTTGGCGTACTCGCTCTGGTGGCCGTACCCTGAATCCCACTCACCGTACTCGTACGCCGACTCCCACTCGCTGGTCTCCTCGACTGCGGC
>JBDRTC010000835.1:0-7216 GCA_043824335.1 Planctomycetota bacterium
GGCCAACGCCGCACCGCAACCTCGGACGAAATCCCGGCGGCTGACACCGTGACAACAACCGAAACACGAACCGTCACGACGTGAATGACACATGGCAGGTCTCCTATGATACCAGGGCAGCGTTCATCCTGGCCCGCGGGCCGCGGGCCAAGCAACCGGTTGCGAGGGAATCCCACACTTCCCCTTCGTCGCGAGCACGGCCCGGAGCTGCTCGTGCTCGACGAGCCCCTGCTGGGGAGCCTTGAGAGGTAGCCTAATCGGGCGTTCCACGACTGTCAGGAGAATTCAGTTCAATGTCATACGAGTTGCGCCCTCGCTCGACGGTAAACTTCAGCCCCGACGTCTTGAAGCTGCCGTATTTCCGATGGATGCGAGGCGGGGATGGGTGATCTGGATCGTCACCTGGCAGCTCGACAACCGCCACGCGGTAGGCGCCGGCAGGTGCCCCGTCCCCCTCCTTGACCGTTCCCAGGCGATAGGTGCCGTCCTCGTCGGTGACTGCCGTGGCACTGATCGCGGCTTCCTGGCTCTCGAAGGTTACTCGAACGTCCGCCAATGGCGTGCCGTCCGTGAGCGCAACCTTCCCTGTGACGCGGTGGGTGTCGTGCTTGCCGCCGCACCCGCAGAAAACGGGAACAAGCAGCAGACACGCCGACGCAACTCTCCTGGCAGGTCGCATGATGAGATAGTTCTCCTGGCAAGCTGCGGCGCGTACCGGCGGTGCGTGGCCGCGTTTGGTCAATAGGCTTGATTGATGACTTCGCCGCCGGCGCGGGTCACCAGCCTCCCTAACACGTCCGTACTGATCTCCACGGACACCGTACGGGCACTGCCGTCGCACAGAACGAACTGGCAAATCCCGGGGTGGTCGCTCCCCAATCCCCAGTCGTCGCGGGACCTGACGATGGGGAAGACCGGCCAACCGTCGTATCGGCCGTCGGGCAACTCCGGAGGACCGCCATACATGCCGGGGTTCGTGTCCCCGTTGTAAGCCGATGCCCCTTGGGCAGCCCGGTACGACCACTCACCCGCCAAGAACGTGTTGCTGGTGCCATCGGTAATCGCAGACATCCGGGTATTGGAGCTCCAACTGGTCAAGACCAGGTGCCACCACGTGGTAGCGTTACCGTGAATCATGGCTCCCTCATGCTGGATGCCGTACGTTCCCGAGCGTGACCTCAGCCCTGTGGTCGCCGCGTAGTCGGTCACCGCACCGATATATGGTTGACTTCCATGACTGCCGTGCATGCCATCCTGTGGTTTTGAAACGGTCAGCGATTCTCGGGCGCGCGAGGGGCAGATGTAAGCGGGGACCACCCGCTCACGCACGGAGTCGGGATGGTCATAGAAGCACCTCAAGGTGTCCCATTGATCGTAAAACGCCTGTTGTTCCACGTACGGGAGGATGAGCACGAACCACGTGACCTTGTGATCGCAAATGCGGCTGGGCGGCAGCATCTTGTAGGAATCGTGGAAATGGTGCACCGCCAGCCCCATCTGCTTCAGGTTGTTCTGGCACGCCATCCGTCTCGCTGCCTCGCGGGCGGCCTGCACCGCCGGCAGTAAGAGCGCGATCAGGATGCCGATGACGGCGATCACCACCAGCAGTTCAACCAAGGTGAAGCCGCGAGGGATTCGACTCGAACGCATCAGTTCTCCCCCTTTGATTGGAGTTCCGCCGGGAACCAGCCGGACAGGACATGTCGCCTTTTCCTTCTCTTCAAGGTCATCGTTCAGTATAATCACGCTCGCCCCCGCTGCAACACTATCGTTCACACACCACCCGAAAGCCCCTGAAGAAGCAGTTCGTCGGCGAGTTGGCCAGCCGCATGGCGGAGCGACATTTGGGGGTCTCGTCGAGCCAACTGCCGCCTCGAACGGCGTGTATGTACTCGGAGTCGGAGGCGGAGCCCGTTGGATCGACTGCGAGAGACTCGTCATAGTCGCCGTACCAGTCCGCACACCACTCCCACAGATTACCGTGCATGTCACGCAGGCCCCAGGCATTAGGCTTCTTTTTTCCCACGGGTTGGGGTCCCGAGTCGCAATTCTCGTCGTGCCAGGCGTAGTCATCCACCTTTGCCAGGTCATCTCCAAAGCTAAACGACGTTGTAGTTCCCGCTCGGCAGGCGTATTCCCACTCGGCTTCGGTGGGCAGGCGGTATGTTTGACCGCTCGACTCGCTAAGCCATTGGCAAAATGCCACCGCATCGTTCCAGCTTACGTTGATCACCGGATGCTCGTCGGTCTGCGGGAAGCCCGCGTTACTCCAGTTGTACTCCGGCCTTTGCTCGGGCACGACACCGGACGGACTATAGCCCCCTTTGCCGTCTTTCTCCGCATCGGTCTTGTACTGCGTGGCTTCCACGAACGCGCGAAACTGGCCAACAGTGACTTCGAATCTCCCCAGGTAGAACGGCCGCGTGATCTTCACCGGATGCTGGGGCGACTCCCGCGGAATCTGACCCTCGTACCACGTATCCCACTTCCCGGGAGAGTCGCGTTCCGCTTGTGCGATGACTTGACCGAGCTGCTCCTCAGAGGTTCCCATTCGGAACTCGCCGGGCGGGATCAGAACCAGATTCATCCCTATGGCGTTCGTCTGCTCCACAGGGACTTTGAGATACTCAGCCCAACGTTGCTGATGCTCCCTCGCCTGCTCTTCGTCGAATGGGGCAGTGGCTCGAAGCGGTCTGCCGGGGCTTGAAGCAGGAACTTTCGGCGATCCGTGCACTTTGACCTCGGCCTTCCCGTTAGTTTCAATATCGATTTTGACTGCGTCAGAGACGCGTATTTCGGTGTCGCCGCCCCCTCTTTGCCGAAGGCGGATGATGACCTGTGCCGCCACCCATACGGTCAAACACGCCAGCAACAGGCCGACAGCCACCCTCATCGGGTTCCAACGGCGCCTGCTGGCGGCGACACCACGCTGCCGGCGGGAAGCACGATCGGACTGCGCGACGGCCAACGCGGCAGCAACTTGCTCGTCGCTGGTGTCGAGCGACGCCTCCGCACTTGTCGGTCTCTCCGCTAGCTGTTGGGATCGTGTGAACAGGCCCTCCAGGTCACACCCTGTGACGAAGGGCTCCAAGGCATGGGCAACATCGGCGGGAGTGGAGAAACGACCTTCCGGACTCCTGGCAAGCATGCGACCGAGTACCCGGGCCAACCGTTCCGGGACCTCCTTTCGGCGACTGGCAACGGAGGGTACCGTCTCGGTTGCCAGGGCAAGCCTCTTCTTTAGCGGCGTATCGTACTTGTCGGCCGCGAAAGGAGCCGAGCCACTCAGAAGTTTGTAGAGAGTTGCTCCCAGGCTGTAGATATCGGCCCGAATGTCGACTTGGTGGCTATCGCTGCCCTGTTCGGGGGCCATATAGTCAACTGTTCCCATCACTTGGCCCGCGTCGGTCAGCTCGCCGGCTCCTTCGGCGTGCAGGCCCCGTAACAGAGCCAGGCCGAAGTCGAGAACCTTCACTTCACCGGAGCTGGCCAGCATGACATTGGAAGGCTTGACATCGCGATGGACCAAGCCGTGCTCGTGGGCATACTGAAGGCCGAGCGCAGCTTGACGGACTAGCTCACAGGCGTCTGCCACAGCCAATTGGCCATGGCGGCGCACAAGTTCCGCCAGATTCATCCCCTCGACGTACTCCATCACCAGAAAGTGAGTCTCGTTGGCTTCTCCCGCGTCGTGGGCCTGGACAATGTTCGGATGTTTCAGATTGCCTACAGCCTTCATCTCTCTTTCAAAACGAACCACGGCCGATTTGTCCTGCATGCTCTCGGCGGGCAACACCTTGACGGAGACCACTCTGTCGAGCTTCGTATGGAGTGCCTTATAGACAGTTCCCATGCCACCTGCACCCAGCTTGGCCAACAGTCTGTATTGGCCGAGCTGTCGCAATTGGGTCGGCTGTCCGGTCAACGTGTGCGTCAACGTATCGGTACTACCGGGACCCGAGGAAGACGAGGTTGCTCGCAACACCCGCAACTCTGCTAGAGCCCTGCGATACTCCGGCTCTACAACGTATGGGTCTTCTGCCGGAGACTGGCGCAAACTGTCCACGACCGGGTCGGCGATGTTATCCAGGGACTGGACCGTCGAATCGCAGTGCATACAGGTCTCCAAATGGGCCGCAAGCTCCGCAGCCTTGGCCTCCGACAGGGTCCCCAAGGCGTAGGCGGCAATCCGGTTACGGTCAGGGCAACTGGTCGCATTCATCGAACAGTTCTCCAGCTACGGGTCCAAATCGGTGGTCGACACTCCTGCAACAGTCCGTTCGGGGGGCAACGACTGGGCGTGTGGCATGATTGGCCCTCCATTTATGAGGAACGGAGCGGTGTCACACCATTTCTTGCTGGGTACGCCTATTCCTCAAAATCGCCTAACTCTTGACGGAGGCGACGAAGCACCTTGTATTTGGCCTGCCGGACCGCACCGGCGGTCATGCCGAGACGCTCGGCAACGTCCGCCGTGGGGAGCCCTTCCACCGCTGTCAACCAGAATGCTTGCCACGTTCGATCCTCGAATTGCATGCGGATAAGATCGAGTGCCCGACGGACGAAGCCAGGTAAGGGGGACCGGGGGGCAAGAGACTCTGTCTCATCGGCCTCAATTGCCATCAGCTTCTGCTGTGCATCAGTTCCGCCCGCTGCTTGGGGCTGGCCGCCTTCGCGACGGAAATAGTCGCGGATCTTGTGTCGTGTGATAACCCGGAGCCATCCCCGAAACGTGTCGCCCGGTCGGTCGTGGCGAAACCGAGCGACCCCGTTGGAGACCGCTCGGAAGACCTCCTGCAAGACATCGGCAGCGTCGTCCGGCCGCATCCCCGAGCTTCGACACCAGAAGTAGATCAGCGGGGAGTAGAGATCCAGGAGTCGCTGCCAAGCCAGCGGATCTTCAGCCTTGACGCCTTCCAGCAGGCTGGAAGACGTCGCTTCAGGATTAGAGCCGTTTGTAGTGCTGCGGTCTTGACTCATCAGGGCATTAAAGCAATTCGCTCGCGTTCCGATGTGCCGTGCGAACCATCGACCTCTTCTCACTGTGATACGCCAACTCCTACTAGCATAACGTCATAGGAGGGTATCATCAAGTTGTCAGGAGTGATTTAAGGCCACCGCCAGACGGGGTTACTGCATGCGTTTCATCGCTTGTCCCACCTGCGTCGAACTCCACTTTCCACCCCCACGGATCACCGCCTGACGCAATGCTCTCTGACCGCCCTCAACAATCGGCTGCACCCGCCCAAAGCAGGGGGGCAGCTGGAAGGGTTGCCAATCCGGGAGCGAAAAGGGGACATTCTACTGTTCTGTTCACGAATAGACGCCTACTTGAGCGAATCCAATGCCTTGAGGATCTCTACCCGCACGGCGTCGGCCAGAGTGCGGTCTTTGGGGGCGTGCCAGAGGAGCTGGTCGGCGTCGGGGGCGGAGAGGACTTCTTGGGCGGCCGTGCGGAGGAGCGATTCGGCTCGGGCAAGGGCCGGGTTGGAGCGGCCGGAGGACTTGGTTTGGTCGATGGCCCGGCGGAGCATGACGAAGTATTCGTAATCTTCCACGCTCTCGCGGATCGCTTCCATCTGCTTGCCGGGCGTGACCGTGTCGTCGTCGATGAACAGCGGCGCGAAGGGCCCCGCCTTGGCAAAATACTCGTTCCAGGAGGAGCTGCCGCTGTTGTCGCCGAACGCCCAGAAGAAGCTCCCGGTGCCGCCGAAGTGCCAGCAGTGCCAGGCCTGAAGGCGGTAGTAGCTATACGGGTCCAAGAGCCGCGCCGGGCCGGAGCAGGAATACGACTGAAGCTCCTTGCCCCGCCGCTTCTGGTCGAGGTAGAACCGCTCGAAGGGCTCGCCCCGGTCGAGCCACATGGGGCGATTGGGGCAGAGGACGTCGGACACCTCGAAAAGCTCCGCCGGGGCCTTGGCCGGGTCCCGATACGTCGGGTCTTCCCAGATGAGAACCTCGGGCTCGGCCGCCTTGATCGCCCGGGCCCAGGCGACGATCGGCCCGACGTCGGTCCCCTCGTGCGGTTCGTCGCGGATCAAAAGCCCCAGCCGGTCGGGCGAGATCCCCTTCGAGCCCAGGTGCTTGACCCAGGCGGAGATCCACGCCCCCACGCGACGCTCGAACTCGGGCGTGCCGATCTTTGCGCCCGCGCACGTGTCGGGCACGGAGACAAAGACCATGTACCGGCCGGCCTCCGGCCACTCGTCGATCCAGCGGTCGAACGCCTCGGTGTCGAGACGCACCTTGGCCGAGTCCTCCGCGTCGAACTTAAACCGCATCATCACGCCGGAGGAAGCCCAGGGGGCGTTGACGAAATGGTCCTTGAGGTGCTCGACGAACGCCTTGCGGTTTTTCGGTGTGAGGCCGTACGCCCCGCCGCCGTTGGTGTAGCTCCACCCGCCCAGCCAGAGGGCCGGCCGCTTGGGAAACTCCAGCGGCCAAACGCGGAGGCGGACCGGAACCTCCAGCGGCTCCAGCCCCTCGCACCGGACGGCGATCTTGCCCTCATATTCGCCCGGCTCAAGATCGGCGACGTGAAACGTGAGCCAAACCTGGCGAACCATGCCGGGCAGAACGGTCACGCTCCACGCCTTCGGGCCGCGGCGTGCCTCGGGCAGTGCCGCCGCCACGGGCACGCCCTGCGACGTGTCGGTCCACTCGACCTGGTGAACCGTCACGTAGCCCGGCGCCGGCGACTGCGGCAGACCGTCGAAGCAAAGCTGTGTTTCGAGCAAGCGGTCGGTGCTGTTGGCCAGGTTGAACGCCGCGGCACGGTACTCTCCGAGCATCGTGTGAAGCTCGATCGGTTTCGAGGGCCCCTCCGGCGGAACGGCCACCGGGTCGACCGGGTCCCAGGTGGGCGGAACCCCAACCGAGAGCGCGGGCCGGCCCAGCGATCTCCAAAGATCGGCCTGCACGCCGAACAGCCGGCCGTGCGCGTCGCCGATCGGGAGCACGGCACGGAACGAGGCGTCCGGGGCGATCGCCTCAGGTCGGAATGCGAGGCGCGCGTCGTCGAGCTTCTGGAGCAATCGGCCTCGGGCGGCCTCGTCGAGGTCGGCGGTTTGAATCGATAGCCGGAGGGCGTCGAAGTCGGCCTGAAAGCGAAGCTGGACGCTGCGCCGGATGCGTCCCTCTTCGTAGAGTCTTCGCGCGCTTTCGACGACCTGGCCGGCCGGCTCCGCTGCCGCCGGAGCGTCGGGCCCGCGGAAGA
>JBDRTC010000836.1:0-2275 GCA_043824335.1 Planctomycetota bacterium
CGGATGCCCTCAATCAGGCTAGTGGGGCAAACCCGCTATCGCGCCTTCAGCATCGCCAGCCCGAACACGCCGCCGGCCATGCGCTCGGGCCGGCCGACGAACTTGACCGTCACCTTTTCCTTGCCGCGAGTGAGATCGGGAGGGATCTTGTACTCCACGTCAAAGAACTTCTCCGGGTGCTGGTTTTCGAGCGTTTGGGTGGCAACGATCACGTCGTCGACCAGAACGTCGAACACGCGGCCGCGATCGCTCCCCCAGTAGGTGGAGAGCAAGGCCATGGGCTGATCCGCGAGGACCTTCATCTCGTACTCGAACCAGCCGCCGGGCGTGGCGTCGCGCCAAAAGCGGTCAAGGTGCGGGCCCGAGCGGCTCTGGTGGCCGTGAAACTGGTGCGCGGTTTCCGAATCCTTCTGGCCGATCTCAACGCGATCGACCAGCCGCGCCTCGATCTGGTGGCGGCGGGCCGCTTCGGCGGCCTCCCGGGCCTTGCGCTCGGCTTCGCGCGCCCGCCACTCGCGCTCGGGGAGCACCTGCCAATAGACCGCATACCGCTCGCCCCACAGTCGGTGGTAGGGCACGAGCGTGACGTCGTGCGGCCGGCCCACGCCCACGGTGCGGAACGTGAGCGGCTCGTCCGCCACGGGCGCGACCCACGCCTTGGGGTCGGCATCTTCGGTAACGATCCCCGGGGCCGTGGCGATCAATTTGTCGCGGTAGACCTCGCCGCCGTAATTGTTGGTCTTGGAATAGACCAACTCCTCGCTCAAGCCTTCCCCGCCGAGCTTGCCGGCCAAAACGAGCGGGCCGTACATCACCGCGAGGAGCGTGGGATCGTCGGGCATCGGCCACGCCCACAGGCTCATGGGGAACTTGACATCCAACCGATCGCCGTCGGACCACTCGCGATCAACCACAAGATAGCTCGCCGGCTCCGCCTCAAGGTCGAGCGGCTCGCCGTTGAGCGAGACGCTTACGCCCGACGTGGCCCAGCCCGGCACGCGCACGCGAATCGCCAACCGCACGGGCTTGTCGGCGCCGACCACCAGCGACGTGCCTTCCTGTTCGGGGAAGCGCGTCTCCTGCCGAATGCGAACGCCCCGGTCGCTCCAATCGAGCTCGGAGGCGATGAAGAGATTGACCCAAAGGCCCGTGTCGTCATGGAAGTAGATCGAGTCGCCGTACTTGGCGTGGTTCTCCAGGCCCGTGCCCGTGCAGCACCAGAACGAATCGCGGGGCGTGTTGAAATACTTCCAATAGCCGGACGCCAGGGGCACGAAGTACATCATCATGCCGGTTTGGGGGTCCTGCGTGGCGAGAATGCTGTTCCACAGGGCCCGCTCGTAGTAGTCGGCGTACTTCGGCTCGGGGCTCCAGGTGAACAGGTGACGCGTGAGCTTGAGCATGTTGTAGGTGCAGCAGGTCTCCTGGGTTTGATGGCCGAGCTGGTCGGCGAGCTGGTGCGGGCCGGACCGCCAGTGTTCGTGAAAGCTCGTGCCGCCGGTCGAGTAGCAGCGGGCCGAGGTGACCTGGTCCCAGAAGAACGTGGCGATGCCGTGGTCCACCGGGTCGCCGGTCAGCTCATAGAGCCGGGCCGTGCCGATCATGTTGGGAACGAAGGAGTTGACATGCTGGCCCTTCAGCTCGTCCCGCCCGGCGGCCAGCGGCTCGTTGTACGAGTTCTGGACGAAGCGCCGCGAGAGGGCCAGATAATCGGCGTTTCCCGTCGCTGCGGCCAGGTTGGCCAGCACGTCGTTCATTCCTCCCTGCTCGGTGTGGTTGAGCATGTTCTGCACGTGGTCGTCGTCGAGCTTGTCGCACCGCGACTTCGACCAGGCCGCCATCCGGTCGGCAACCTCCAGGGCCTGCCGGTTCCCGCAATGAACGTGCATGTCGACGAGGCCGGCCATGATCTTGTGGACGCCATAGTAGGGCGCCCAGACCGGCTCGATCGCTTCCACCCGATCGATGAACGATTCGGGGAAGGCGCTCAAGAAGCCGCTGGGGCCCAGGGCCTCCTGGCACTTGGCCAGCTCGGCGACGATCGCGTCGGCCTTGGCTTTGAGCTTCTCATCGCCGGTGCTCGCGACCATCAGGGCACAGGCCGTGAGGTAGTGCCCCATCGTGTGGCCGCGGACCTCGGTGACTTCCCATCCGCCCATCGGCTCGCCGGGCGCGGGCAGTCCGGCGTTCACGCGGAACGGGTAGAGGAGCCGCTCCGATTCCAGTTCGTGAAGATACCGGCGGTCGCGCTCCATGGCGTCGCGGAACGGCCCGT
>JBDRTC010000837.1:0-14683 GCA_043824335.1 Planctomycetota bacterium
GTCCGAGAATCCGGACGATCGGCTACGTCGACGACGAGGACTTACCGGCCCTCTATTCCGGGGCGACCGTGTTCAGCTACGTATCGCACTACGAAGGCTTTGGCCTTCCGCTGTTGGAGGCGATGGGTTGCGGCGCTCCGACGATCTACGGGAACGTGGCTTCGATGCCCGAGGTCGTAGGCAAAGCCGGCCTGCCCGCCACGCCAACCGACGTTCACGAGATCAAGCATCGACTGCGGCAGTTGCTCACCGACGTGGCGTTGCGACGCCGGCTCTCCCGATTGGCCGTCGTTCGCTCGTTGGATTTCAGTTGGGAGAAGGTCGCCCAACAGACGTTCGCCGCTTATGAGCACTTCATCGAAGCGCGGAGGCAAAAGGCGAGAACCCTGAGAATTGCCGGCGGCAGCGATCCCGGCTCGGCTCGCCGTGCTCCTAAGACGGTCACCGCGGGAGGCAAGAATGCGGCTGCGTAAGGAAGTCTTTTCCCGGATCGGGTACCGCGCGCTGCGGGACACGATCGGATACGTGTTTCCGAGAGTCTGGTCCGCGGGCCGGGCGTTTGCCCTGGCGATGGCGTCGGCCGGGATCCTGTCGGCGATCCTGACTCCGGTCGCCGTCGTGATTCTGGGAATGTTGGCGGCCGGGATCAAGGACTTCATCGAGGGAAAGGCGGGAGGGCCGTCAGACCCCATCCTCTTGATGCTCCTGGCGGTCGCTTGCGCGTTCGTCGTAGTTCTGTGCAACGCTGTCTTGCGATATTGCCGATTGAGACTGGGCGACGAGCTGAGCTGGCAGGTGCAAGGGGAACTCCTGCGGCACGCGGCGACCCTCGATCTCGGCACGCTGGAAGACAAGAAAACGCAGGACATTCTGGAGAGAGCCAGCCAGGAGCCCGGGAAAAAGGTATTGAAATTCGCAGACGGCCTGCTGAAAGTGATCTCGTCGGCGGTCCAGGTGTTCGGTTTGGCCGGCGTCCTTTTCTGGATCGAGCCGCTTTGGTCTTCGGTGCTCTTGCTGCTCGGACTGCCCTTCCTGTTGTCAAAATCCTATCTCTCGCTGGTCAACTATCAAATCCAGCGAAACAAGACGACATCCCGCCGCTGGTCGAGATACTACGCCAAGCGGCTGACGCAACGGGAATCGGTACCGTCGACGAAACTCCTCGGCTTGGCCCCGCTCATGTTGGACCGACATCGGGGTACGATGCGCGGGATCGTGCGCGCGAACCAGCGGTTCTTCGCGCTGCAGGTCGTGGCCGACATGGCGTCGGCGTTCGTATCGCTCGCAGCGATGAGCGTCGTGGTGATCCTGGTGGCCCGCAAGGCGATCGCGGGAGACCTCGGCCCGGCCGCGTTTGCCACCTTTCTGCTCGCCGCGTGGAAGCTCCGCGACTCCCTCAGCGGTCTGGCCAGCTCTCTCTCGCTCGTGTGGGACGCGCAGTTGACGACTGCCAACACCCGCGAGTTCATGGATCTCAAGCCGGCCTTCGAGAATCGCGGCACCGTGCGGCCCACGGCGATCCACGGTGAGATTCAGCTCAAAAACGTCTCGTTCACCTATCCCCGCAACAAGCATCCGGTCCTCCGCAACCTTTCACTGACGATTCGTGCCGGAGAGACGGTGGCCATCGTCGGTCACAACGGGGCCGGCAAGACAACCCTGGCAAAGCTGATGACGCGCCTCTACCCGGTCACCGAGGGCGAAATCCTGATCGACGGAATCCCCATCCACCAATTCGAGCTGGAGGCCCTTCACAACCGGATGTCGTTCGTCTTTCAGCACCCCGTACGCTACGAGGCGACCGCCTTCGAGAACATCGCCTTCGGCGACTGGCGAAAGCTCCTCGATTCCCCCGAGCAGGTGCGTTGGATCGCAGGAGCCGCGCGCGTCGATAAGATGATCGAGCAACTGCCGGACGGATACGATACGCCGCTGGGGAGAATGTTCGGCGATCACGATCTCTCCGGAGGGCAGTGGCAAAAACTGGCCATCGCCCGCGCGCTGGCGTGCGATCCATCGATCGTGATCCTCGACGAGCCGGCCGCCAACCTCGACGTGAACTCGGAATACGCCCTGTATCAGGGCATCCGCGAGCTCATCCGCGACCGGACCACGATCCTCATCTCGCATCGCTTCTCCACGGTGCGGATGGCCGATCGGATCTTCGTCCTCGACGAAGGGCGCCTCGTCGAGCAGGGGTCGCACGACGAACTGCTCAGCCGCGGAGGCGCCTACGCCGCAATGTGCAAAATACACGAAGCGACGTTTCGCATGACCGCGAAAACGCCATTGTGCAATATTCCCCTCCCGCAGACGGAGATTCAAGTGGATCAGTAAAAGAGCGGCTCGCTTTCCCGGGCCGACGCGAAGGTGCCCTTGTTCCCAAGGAGAGTTTGGGCGGGGGCGCCGCGGCGCCGCTCGGCCCGGACGGAAAAAGGCGTTTTCAAGAGACGAGATGGACCGGACTTTGCAGGTGATTGCCATGCTCAAAGACAGTGCTCACAGCTCAAGGGGCGACATGCCGGAAACGCTGATCTTCTTACACGTGCCGAAGACGGCAGGCATCAGCGTATCGCAGACCATCATCCCCCACTTCCCCGCAGCGGAAACGTACCACGTTAGGAACCCCGACCACGCGAAAGCGCCGGTCTTCAGCGAACATCACGGGACAATCGACGACTTCAAGCGCCTCCCCGAGATCGAGCGGAGCCGTTATCGGTGCATCCTCGGCCACATGCACTTCGGGCTGCACGAGCACGTGCCGGGGCCCTCGGCGTACGTCGCGCTGTTGCGAGACCCCGTGGATCGCCTCTTGTCTCATTTTGGCCAGTATTGCCGTATGGTGTGGAACGATGAATTCGGAGACGACGCGGTCCTGCCTTCTCTTGCGGAGTTCTGCCGGGAAAAACCGAGAGCGATGGACAATCACCAAACGCGCTTTCTCTGCGGCTGGAACTTCGAGGGCCATCCGCGCCAAGAGAGCCTGGATCGCGCCAAGGAGAACCTTCGCCGGTGGTTTCGCGTGGTAGGGACCGTGGAGCGATTCGACGAAACCGTGGGCGTTCTTCATAGAGTGTACGGTTGGCCCGAGGTCGCCCGCTTCCGAGAAAACGTCGGAACCGACCGGCTCCACCGGAAGGACGTCGATCCCGGGTTTCTGGCGGAGATTACGGAGCTGAACTGGCTCGACCGGGAGCTTCATGCGTTGGCGGACTCGCTATTGGACGTGGCCATTGCCGAACACCGCGAATCCCCTTCCGGGGCGGCCGGATCGCACGGAGGCCCCCGCCGGCCGTTCTTTCTCCGGCGAGCACTGGACCGTGTGTTGCGGAGGACGTGATACCTTGCAGCCAATTCGGCGTTTGATGGATACGAGCCAGAAATCCCGCCCGGGTTTCGTGCCGCGGAGAACGGAACGGCGACCTTCTCGCATCCATCAGAAACCAGCATGCTTCAAGTACGGAAGATGGGAGTGATCATGATACGTGGAAGATCATCAGACGGACCCTGTTGCATTCACGTGGGCCTGCCCAAGACGGGGACGACGATGCTTCAGGTCCACCTCTTTCCCTGCCATTCCCAACTCGAATACCTGGGGACGTTCAAAAGGAACCGTACGAAAAGAGAGTATCAGAAGGTTCGGGACGAGGCCGTCCACACAATCCTCGCCGAGTTGGTCCACCAGGGCAAGCACCGTCCCGATCTGACGCGCTGTCGTCGCCTGTTTGGCGAGTCGATCGCGCCAGCTCGGGAAGCCGGGCGAGTGCCGCTCTGGTCGTGGGAGTCGCTGGCGCTTAGCGCAGCCGACGTAAGGCGCCTGCGAGCGGAAAACCTGCGAGCCGTCTTTGGTGACGGCAAGATTCTCATCACGCTTCGCCATCCGCTTCGCCTGGTCGAGTCCGTCTATTTCCAATATCTCAGGGCGGCGCATGCAGGAGGCAACATGCACCGCGGCCAAGGCCCCCGCTACCTTCCCATCGATCGATGGCTGAAGCGATCCTGGAGCAAGCCGGAAAGGAGCCCGAGGGCCCATCTGGACTACGCCGACACCATCGAGATCTTCGCCGACGTATTCGGCACCGAAGCGGTCGGGGTCTTCCTCTTCGAGCAACTCGTCGAGGACAACGCCGCCTTCCTCGACGCCCTTTGCCGGTTCATCGGCATTGATTCCGAGGAAGGCATTGCACTGGCCGCCGATAAGCGAGGAGCGGATCGGTGGACGACCACGCAAATGGAGAAGCTCCAGCAGATCCACGGGTCTTTTCTGCAGTCGATGGCGTTCCGCTTCGCCTCCAAATGGCGGCGCCGTGAGATGCTGGGCCTTAACCGGAACGGCACCAGCCCGGAAGGAGAGCGGGCAAAGGCTCCGATTCCCGACGCCTGGCAGGAGCGGATCCTGGAAGAGACCCGGGAAGGGAATCGGCGGCTGGTTGAAAAATGGGATCTCCCTCTGGAACGATACGGCTACCCGCTCTGATCGTCCGGACAAGATCTTCACCCGGACCTCGAAACAAGCCCGGACTAACGCTCGATTTCACTGCGAGAGCGAGAGATCCGTACGAACACATGAACAACGGCTGCTGCATTCACGTGGGACTGCCGAAAACCGCCACGACCATGCTCCAGGCCCATCTGTTTCCCCATCACCCGCAAATCGAGTACTTGGGTAAGTTCTCCGGACAGAGGAATGTATTCCGCGATGCCGCGGTTCGCACGATCATCATGGATCTTGCGCGCGGGCGCGTGTTCAACCCCGATTTGGAGCGCTGCCGGCGCCTCTTCCTCGATTCGGTGGCCCCGGCTCTCCAAACCGGAAGGATGCCGTTACTGTCCTCGGAAGACCTTTCGGCCGGCGGGCCTCGCCGCAGGCGCGCACGAGCCCGGAATCTCCGTGCCGTCTTCGGCGATTGCAGGGTGATCCTTACCTTGCGCCATCCCGCGAGATTCGTGGAATCGATGTATCTGTACAAACTCAAAGAGGCGCATTTCGGAGCGCGCCGGAGGCTTGGAAACGCACTGCGGTACTTTGAAATCGACGAATGGCTCTCGAACGAGTGGCGCCGTCCGGAAAAAGGGGCGTTGGCCCACCTCGAATACGCCCAGACGATTGAAATACTCGGCAGTGTGTTTGGAGAAAAGTCGGTCGGGGTCTTTCTCTTCGAGCAGCTCGTCGAAGACGCCGACAAGTTCGTGGAGTCGCTCTGCCGGTTCATCGGGGTCGATCCCGAAAAAGGCGTCCGGCTTGCTGCCGGAAAACGAGAGAACGATCGACTGACGACGGCCCAGATCGACAGGATCAAGACGATCGAAAAATCTCTTCTGCGGTCGACTCTCTTCCGCTTCTCGCCAAGGACACTCCGGCAGCGAATGCTTGGGCCTCGCGTCACCAAAGGAGGTCCCGCCGCGCCGACCGCCCGGGCACGAATTCCCACGCATTGGCAGCAGCGAATCTGCGAACTGACCCGCGCGGGCAATCGCCGGCTCATGGAGCGATGGAACCTGCCGCTTGACCGCTACGGATATCCGCTTTGAACGGGCTTCTGGACAGCCGGACGAAAACCGGCCATATTGACGACAAGGATTGGGGTTCAACTCGCCCGGGAAGGTCCTGAAAACGCTCCGCTTTGGGCGTTTTGCAGTCGCGGTTGTCCGTTCATGTTCAACGTCTTCACGAACTCGGCTCGGGTGCTCATCCGCGAGCATCTCGCCCAGGATCGAGCGGAACCTCCGGCCGTGCATCGACCGAGGGAAAACGAGGTTGCGCACTACGTGGTCGTCGGTTTTGGAGAGATGGGGCAAGCCTTCGCCCTGGAGGCCGCGCGGCTGGCCCATTTTGAGAATACCAAACGGCTGCGAATAACGATCCTCGACGACAAGATCGACGCCAAGCGCAACCGGTTCATCACTCGCTATCCAAGGTTTTGCCCGCAGGCGCTACGCCTGGATGACTTCGATTCGGCCGCCGACGACTGGGCCGGCAAACGCTACCGGCCGGCGGCGCCCTGCCAGGTCGGCGACGAAGAAGCCGTGGAATATGCCTGCAATGCCGAGTTCCTGGAGATGACGGCCGATGTTCCGGCGGATCGACTTGCCGACGACCTCCGCCAGCGCCTGGCCCCGTCTTCCGTGCAGCCCAGTATCCTCGTTTGCTTTGACGACGATGGCCGGAACTTCGAGACCGCGACGCTGTTGCAGGCGAAGCTGAGCGACCGCCGCGTGAATGCGCCCGTTTACGTCTGGCTTCCCGCGCAAGCGAGCCCGACGGAACTGCGCTCGACGGCAAGCCACTCGCCGCCCACACCCGGCGACGCCGCCTCTTCGTCCCTCGAAAACGTGATCCCCTTCGGTATATGCGAGCAAAGCGGCACGGCGGAAGAGAGCATCCGTCCCGGCTTGGAGGAACTTGCCCGAGCGGTCCACGAATACTATCGCGAACGGTTCCCGCATCCGGCCAAGGCAAGCTCGAAACCCTGGGACGAACTCGCGGCCTCCTATCGGACGGCGAACTTCCTGGTGGCGGAGCATCTGGAGATCAAGCTATTGGCAATCGGCCGGCGGCGGGTGCCCGAGGCCGAGGCTCCCCCGGATCAACCGCGCGACGCCATCGCCGCGCACGAAGAGAGACTGATCGGTCACATGGAACACAATCGCTGGCTGGCCCAGCAACTCCTTGAAGGTTGGTCCTATGGCCCTGAAAGACACGAGGAAAGGAAGCAAGACCCGGACATCTGTGCCTGGAAACACCTGCCGCCCGAAAGACGAGAGCTGGATTTCGCACAGGTGAGGCACATTCCCGAGATCCTCAAGAAAACTCCGATCAGGGAGTGTATCGTCCCGGCGTAGAGGCGTCCAGGGAATGCGGCTTCGGGGGAATCTCCGTCCGGGAGGCGTTTGAAGCCGAAATGCAACTTTCTTTACGGAAAAATGCTTGCAAACGAAAAGAGGATCTGTCAAGGTGATGTTCCAGGGGCCGGCCACCCCTTACGGGAACGCAAAACCCCACCGTCATCTTGGGAGGCACGTCATGAAACGCACGGCTTTTTGCACCGTCGCCTGGCTCCTGTTCTGCACGGCTCTTTCGGCCGCCGAGGATCCGCCCCTCTTCGAGGACCGCTTTGAAGGCAAGCTGGGCGAAGGCTGGACCTGGATTCGCGAGAACCCCGACGCCTGGCGAATCGCCGAAGGCGCCCTGGAGATTTGCGTCGAGCCGGGCCTGGCCGCGACCGTGAAAAACGCCTTGGTGCGCGAAGCGCCGGACCGGAGCAAGGGGAAGTTCGCCTTCGAGGTAACCGTCGCCAACACGACCAGGCCGATCCGACAGTTCGAGCAAGCCGGCCTGACCTTGTATCACGAAGGCAAGCCGGTCTTCAAGCTCGTCAAGGAGTTGATCGGCGGGGAGCTGTACATCATTCCCGGGAAGGTCCCCATGGGGAGCACGAAGGTTCAGCTTCGTCTGATCGTTTCCGCCGACTCGTTCACGGCCCAGTTCCGCCCGGACGCCAAGGGCGAGTTCAAGACGGCCGCCACCGGCCGTCTCCCCGCCCCGGGCAAGGACCAGATCAGCGTCCAATGCTACCACGGTCCGCCGGATGCCGAGCACTGGATCCGCTTCGACGACTTCCGCATCCTGAAACTGCCCGATTGAACGGCGGCCGAAGCATGATTCGGGGACTGTCCCGATTTTCCCGCAGGGAAAATGGGACTGTCCCCTTCCCAAACCTCTTGAGAAAAGGAGCAAGCCATGACGACGGCTGCCTCCCGCGCCTGCCTCTTCGCGTTCCTCGTGGTCTCGCCCGCGCTGCTTCGGGCCGATGAGCCAAAGTTCACGCCCCTGTTCGACGGCAAGACGCTCGCCGGCTGGCACGCCCTGCCCGGCGGCCATTGGGAGGTCAAAGACGGAGTCATCATCGGCGCCAGCGACAAGAGCGAGCCTCGCCACGGCCTTTTGGCCAGCGACAAGACCTACGGCGATTTCACCGTGCGGCTGAAGTTCCGCGTCGTCCAGGGGAACAGCGGCTTCTACTTCCGCAGCGAAAAGGTCGACCACGCCGTCGGCGTCTTTGGCTTTCAGGCGGAAGTCGACAACTCGCTTTCCGTGGGCGGGCTCTACGAAACCGGGGGCCGCGCCTGGGTCGCCCAGCCCGACCCGGAGCTGATTAAGAAGTGTTACAAGCCGGGCGAGTGGAACGAAATGACCGTCGCGGCCCAGGGGCGGAACGTCGTGGTCCACTTAAACGGCAAGAAAACCGTCGAGCTGACCGACGACCCCGGCCGGCTCAAGGGCCATTTCGCCATGCAACTGCACGGCGGACAGGACATGGAAGTCATGTTCAAGGACCTCGAAATCTCCGCCAAGCCCGCGCCATGAGCCTGACCCGCGAAAAAGCCCTCGAACAGCTCCGCGCCTGGACAAAAACCGAATCCCTCCTCAACCACGCCCGGGCCGTGGAAATCGTCATGCGCCAGGCCGCGCGCCGCTACGGCGGCGAGGACGCCGACGAAGAGGTTTGGGGGATCACCGGCCTCTTGCACGACGCCGATTACGAGCAGTGGCCCGAGGAGCACCCCAAGCGAATCGTCGACTGGCTCAACGAGCAGGCCGAGGAAGAGATCGCCTACGCCGTCTCGTTCCATCAGACGAAATGGGGGCTTCCGGCCAAGTCGGAGCTGGACAAATGCCTGCTGGCCTGCGACGAGCTGGCCGGATTCGTGATCGCCTGCTCCCTGGTGCGGCCGGACGGAGTCGTTTCGCTCGCTCCCAAGAGCGTGAAAAAGAAGCTCAAGGACAAAGCGTTCGCCGCGAAGGTCGACCGCGACATCATCCGCAATAGCGTCGAGCTGCTGGACGTGGAAATGGCCGACCACGTCCAGTTCGTCATCGACGCCCTCAAGCCGCACGCCGAGGAGCTCGGAATTCTTGGACAAGAAGGGAAGGGCTGATTGCGGCGGCTCGATCAGTGAACCACGCGCACGCTGCGCGGACCGACGACGATCGGGCCGCCGGGCGAATCGGTCGTTTGCTCCACGTCGGCAAAGTTAATCGCGATCGTCGAGGCTGCGTCGGGCAAGTGAATCGCAAAGCAGGGATGCCGCCCTGTGACCGTGGCCGAAGGCCGATCGGGCGTCTTCTCCGGATCGCAGTAGATCACCAGAACCAGGTTGCGGAACCATTCCCCCGGCCCGACCGGCCGCGGGGGGGCATAGGCCGTCGGTCCAAAATAGAGCTCGTGACTGACGAGTGATTCCTCCACGGCGAACGTGTCGCCCGGGTATAGCTTCTCGCTGCCCTCGGCCGGCCGGCCGCGCTTCTGGAGAAGCTGAAACGAGCCTTCGCCCGAGACCGCGTGGAGCGTGAGCGTGTTCTCAATGGTGACGGATCGCGCGTCGAGATCGTGCCAGGTGTCACGTTCGGGGTGTTGGCCGAAGGATCTTTCCGATCCCGCGACGGTGAGGCGCACGCGGCTCTCGTTGAACACGTCGGCGGCAAGGCGCAGCCCCAGCCCACCGGTGCGGCGAAGCTCCAGTGGCCCGAGCGCCTGACACTGATCGACGAACACCGAGGGGCCCTCGGGCAGCGCGATGAGCGCCTGATGCTGTCGCACCAGCGGGAACCCTTCCTTCGCGCCTCGCGACAGCCGATCGATGGTCCCCAGCGACCAGAAGCCGCCAGAATCGAACGTGTCGATCGCAAAAGAGCGAAGCGCGGCCTTGCGCGCGGCGCCGGCGGCGTCGAAAAGCCCCATCGAGTTGTGATTGAATTTCAAGAGGTGCGGCAGTCCGATCGGCTGCACGATCGCCTGCCACTCGCCAAAGGCCGACCGCCAGGAGAACGAGGCCCAACGCTTCGGGTCGCGGTGCCAGACGAGCCTGGCGTTGGGCTCGTGGTAGGTGCCGGAGTTTCGGGCGTTGTACTCCGCTTCGCTGGAGGGGGGCGGCATCTTCCGCGCTTCGACTCGCTCCAACACCCAAAGCGCATGCGCCAGGCTGGCCCCGCTAATGCCCTCGTACCAGGCGAAGTCGTTAATGTAGTTGCGCTTCAAGGTGGCCAGGCGCACGCCCTGCACGCTGCCGTGCGAGAGCGCCTGTTCGTGCTCGATGAGCGAAAGCCACTCGCGGGCCAGGCGGGAGGCGTCGGGGTCCTCGAACCGGACGGCGGCGAAGATCGCAATCGGCAGGACGTGGGCGTTGCCGTATCCGTAGGCGTTCCAGTCGTACCCGGCACAGTAAATGAACCGCCCGTTGGCGAACGTGCCTTGCTTGAGCCGGTCGAACGCCAGCTTCCAGTGGTTCAGATACACGTCGGGGTCGCGCTGGTCGGAGGGGAGCGCTTCGTCGATCAGCATGGCATAGGCCTGATAGGCCAGCGGCCAGCCCATGTACCCGGGGTGGTAGAACCCATGATGCTCCTGGATCCCGCCCGGCTCAAAATTCGCCCCCTTCACCCGGTCCTTCAGCGGCTTGCCGGCGACAAAGCGGTCGGAGGTCATGTCGTCGGGCACACAGATCGAATTGAGCGAGTAGTCGATGGCAGTGTTTCTCCACGCGGCCTGCCGTTCGGAGTCGGGCAAAGCGAGCCGCGCCGTTTGCACCAGCGCGGTGCTCCAGGCGTTGGCTTCGCCGATGGAGTGGGCCGGCCATCGCCCGGGGAGAGAGTGGCTTTCCTTGCGGATGCCGTACTGCACCTGCTTGTCGGCTTCCCAGGCCAGGATCGCCAGGAGCCACTGGCGCTGCTCTGGCGGCAGACCCTCGAGCATCAGCATTCCCGAGGTCGCGGCGAAGAGATCGGCGTGCCAGTTGTCGGCCGCCGAGTGACCGGCCCCCCATTTCGGCGCTTCGGGCTGGTCGATCGCGTCGACGGCCACGTGGCTTGCCAACGAGAGCCTGATGAGGCCCCGCAACGGCCGGGCGATCTCCTCCTCCGGCTTCGTCCGAGAAAGCCAGTACCCGGCGGCGGCCGCCGCAAACTGGTTGCCGGCCACGTCGCGGTAACGGTTGCGGTTGGTGTTCAGCGTGGGCGTCATCGTGTAAAGATCGGTCCCGGGCACCTGGCGAAGATAGCCGGCCAGCCATCGGCACCACCGGTCCAACGCCCGATGGAGTCGTTCCTCAAGCTCCGGGCCGGGCGAAACCACCGTGGATCGGACCTCCTCTGCTCGAACCTCCGCCACCACGAACCGATCGAGCAGAATGGCGCCCAGCAGAACAACGCCCACGCTCATCACGGCAGTCGCGAACCGCGAATTGGTCATGGTCGTCCTCCTCACCAATGAGAATGCCTACTCCGGCCAGCCCTGGGCCCCAACCAAGGGAACGAACCGGCAGGGCGAAAGGGTCACCGATTGAGGCTCGCCGGCCACCTTGCGAATCGCTTGCAGGGTTTGGTAGTCGTGGCCGCCGATGGGAATCACGAGGATCCCTCCCTCCTTGAGTTGCTCGAACAGGGCAGCGGGACATCGGGCAGCCGCGGCGGTGACGGTGATCCGGTCGTAGGGCGACCGGTCGGGCCAGCCGAGCGTGCCGTCGCCGACGCCCAACGTCACGTTCCGACAGCCCAACGCCCTCAGCACGCCCCCGGCCTGCTCGGAGAGCCCCGCGTGACGCTCGACGCTGATCACCTCCAGGGCCAACTCGGCCAGAACGGCCGTCTGGTAGCCGCTCCCGGTGCCGATCTCCAGAACCGTGTGTCGCCCGAAGCACTCCAGGGCCTGGGTCATCAGGCCGACGATGTACGGCTGACTGATCGTCTGGCCGCAGCCGATCGGCAACGCCCGGTCTGCATACGCCTCGTGGAGCCTCGCTTGCGACACGAACCTCTCCCGGGGCACCCGGCCCATCGCCGCAAGGACGCGCCGGTCGTGAATCCCACGACGCTCCAACTGCTTGTGGAGCATCTGTTGCCGTGCGTCCTCAAATCGGGGAGCGGTCATCGGCCGGCGTGGAATTGCAGGTCGGTTTTGCGACGAACACCAAGCCGCCGCGGCGATCCGATCACACCAGCCCGAAGCGCAAGCGAGAGACTCCTTTGGATAGCTTTCGTCCCTCGTTTGCGCTTCGGACTAGTGTTGTACATCTGGTGGGGCGGGACCATGATTAGGTTTCGCTGCCCTTGCGCCAGTCAACCAGGTGCAGCTCAACGTTGCGACGGCCGCGGAACGTGTTGATCACGGGACGAAAGGCAACGTCGATCGGCTGATCCAGCGCGGCCAGCTCGTCGGCCCAGTCTCCCCCGCCGAAGGCCACCGCCCGAAGGGTGACGTCGTGCTGCCTAAGCCGCATCGACAGGTGCCGTCCCCCGGAACCGAGCGCTTTGGGCGGCTCGGCCAAGGTCACCCCGCTGGCGCACATCAGGGGCCGGGCGTTGCCGTGGCCGAACGGGGCCAGTTGCTCGATCTGGCCGACCACCTTCAGCGTGAAGGCGCCCAGGGGGAATTCGGCGTCGACGTTCAACTCGGCCGTTCGCTGCTGTTGGGTGATCTCGGCCGAAGCGTACTCGCAGAAATCGGCCCGAAAACTTTCCAGCCTTCCCTCCTCAAGCGTCAGCCCGGCCGCGGCCGCGTGGCCGCCATGACGCAGGAGGTGCTCGCCGCAGGCGTTCAAGGCGGCGTGAAGGTCGAAGCCCGGCACGCTCCGGGCCGACCCGGTCCCCGGCTTCACGCCGAGACGGTCCCAGGAGATCATCACCACGGGGCGATGGTACTTTTCGGCCAGTCGCCCGGCCACGATGCCGATCACGCCGGGGTGCCAGCCGTGGTCGGCCAGCACCAGCGCGGCGTCGGCGCGGGGATCGAACGCTTCCTTGGCCTGCTTGTTTGCGGCCAGGTAGATGCTCCGCTCGAGCTTCTGGCGGTTTGCGTTCAGTCCGTCGATGTACCGTGCCAGCTCCTCGGCCCGGTCGGGCCGGTCGGTCACCAACAGCTCGATGGCGAGCTGGGCCTGGTCGAGGCGTCCGGCGGCGTTCAGGCGCGGGGCCAGGCTGAACGCCACGTCCTCGCTGGCCAGGTTGCCGCCGTTTTCCAGCTTCGCCACGCGGATGAGCGCCTTCAGTCCCAGCGGCGGACATTCCGTCAGGCTTCGCTCCAGCCCGTGGCGGACCAGGACCCGGTTCTCGTCGACCAGCGGCACGACGTCGGCGATGGTGCCCAGTGCCGCAAGCCCCACGGCCTGGAGCAGGAACTGCTTCATCCTTGGGCCGACTTTGCTGGCCCCGCTGGCCTGCTGGCACAGGGCCCAGGCGAGCTTCAGGGCCACGCCGGCCCCGCTCAAGCCACGGAACGGATAGGCGTAGCCGGGCAAGGCCGGGTGGACGATGGCCGCCGCCTCGGGCAGCCGCTGGCCCGGCTCGTGATGGTCGGTGACGATCAGCTCCAGGCCACACTCTTTCGCGGTGATCGCTTCCTCGACGCTGGCGATGCCGCAATCGACCGTGACGATCAGCTCGGCCTTCTCGGCGGCCAGGGAGCGGATCGCCTCGTGGTTCAGACCGTAGCCCTCATCGACCCGATGGGGCACGTAGTAGCCCACGTTTCCCCCCAGCATCTTGATGCACTGGCGCAACAGGGCCGTGGCGGTCATACCGTCGACGTCGTAGTCGCCGTAGATGATGATCCGCTTTCCGGCGCCAATGGCCTCGTGAATCCGCTCCGCCGCCGGGGAGCAGCCCGGCAGTTGCCCGGGGTCGCGGAGGTGGGAGAGCTTGGGGTCGAGAAACCGGTCGGCCACGCCCGGGTCGGAGATCCCGCGGCAAATGAGGAGTTGGGCCACCACGGGGGGAACGCCCGCCGCGCGTTGGAGTGCCGCGATGCGGTCGGGATCGTGCGGATGGATGCGCCAGCGCTTAACCATGGGAGCGAGAGCAGCCTGCTCGAAAAAGGCAGGTCAGACCCACGAACTGGCTCGGGAAGCCCGACGTGCCGATCCATTCCGCCGGGGGCGGTTATTTCTTCTTCTCGTTGTGCCAGGTATGCTTGCGGAGCCGGGGGCAGTACCGCTTCAACTTCAACTTCTCGCCCCCCGGCTTCCGGCGGAGCGCGTAATTGTAGTCGCCCGTTTCTTCACAGACCAAAAAGACGGTTTCCGCCTTTTTCTTCCCTTTACCTTTTTTGCTCTTGGCCATCCGACCACCTCCGAGGCAACGCATCCGACTCCCGCTTTTTGCGGACGAATTCGTCATTATATACTCTTCCGCCGGATTTGAAACCGCCACTGCCCAGCTTTGGCCCGGCGATCGGCTCGGTCGACAAAACGTTGTTCCGGCGGGGAATAATCAGGCGGCCGTGGCTCGAACACCGCGATGGCTAGGCCGCATTTCTCACCGCAGGGCGGCATGCCCTCGCGAAGCGTGGGCATGTGCCCGGATACATGGCGACGCAAGCGACGCCATGCCACCCAAAGGTCGGGTGTTGGCGCCAGGTCGCGTGTAACACTATACTGAACAACAGGTTAGAAAACGCCTCGGAGTGCCGTGCCATGTCAGACAAGCCCTCTGCTCAGGAGAAGGTGACGACCCCAACCGCAGCCGCGGCCGTGATTCAGATCGACGAGCGACGCTCGGGCGGGTGGCTCCGGGGGTTGGTGTGGCAGACGCCCAGTTGGCTGGTGAGCATGGTGGTTCACGTGGTCGTGCTCCTGGTGCTGGCCTTGCTGACGTTGCCTCCGCCCCTTCTGGAGGAAGCCAGGGAACTGG
>JBDRTC010000838.1:0-2840 GCA_043824335.1 Planctomycetota bacterium
TCAACTCGTCATCGTAAACACGACGCCCAGTACGACCCTTCCCGCGACTCGCTTTCTTCGCCATGGAACACTCCTTTGCTCCTCAGTATAACGGCTAGAATAAGCACTTGGAGTGTCCGTCAGTTCGGCGCCACCTCACCCCCCCGGCTATTGCATCGTCCACAACGACCGGCTGTTCACGCTCTCCACCGGCCGAATCGTCGCCACGGCGGAATACAAGGCCCACATGCCGAGCACCAGCGACCACAGCGGTTACGTGGGGATCGCCTTTTTCTCCGACGACCTGGGTTATAGCTGGCAGGTGAGCAAGAACACGGTCGACATGCAGCCGGTCGAGGTGCAGGAGGCCGACGCCGTCGAGCTCAAGGACGGCCGTGTGATGATGTTCGCCCGAACCTACAGCGGATTCCCCGTGCGGGCGTACTCCGAGGACCAGTGCGAAACGTGGTCGCCGGGCGAGCGGATCGACGAATTGCCCATGCCCTACGCGGGCCTCCCCACGGTGAGGCGGATCCCGTCGACCGGCGACTTGCTCTTTATCTGGATCAGCGAGCGGTCGATCGACAAGGACGACCCAAAAATCCACCGTCGCTGCGCTTTGACCTCGGCCATCTCCAAGGACGACGGGAAGACGTTCGAGCCCTTCCGCCACATCGCCAGGGACCCGGAAGACGATTTTGGATATCAGTGCATCGAGTTTGTGGGCGACGACTTGGCCGTCGTCGCCTTCCACGCCCGCGACGGCCTGCACGTGGCTCGAATCGGGATCGATTGGTTTTATGAGGGGAGTAAGGAGTAGGGAGTAAGGAGTAGGGAGTAAGGAGTAAGGAGTAAGGAGTAGGGAGTAAGGAGTAAGGAGTAGGGAGTAGGGAGTAGGGAGTAAGGAGTAAGGAGTAGGGAGTAGGAGAGTAGGGAGTGGAGAGTGGAGAGTGGAGAGCGGAGAGTGTGGAGTGGAGAGTGTGGAGTGGGGGGTGGGGAGTGGGGGTTTCACCCGGCAACGCCCACGGGCTGCGTCCCGTGGGGTAGAACAGCCAGCGGAGCACGGATGGCGGGTCGTCCGCCGCAGACAGCCGGTAGCGGGCAAAACGAAACGGAGCAACCCATGAAGAAATCGATCGGCGCGAAGACGCTTGTTTATCCCACTCCCATCTGGGTCGTGGGCACCTACGACAAGGACGGCACGCCGAACGTGGCCACCGTCGCCTGGGGCGGCATCTGCTGCTCGAAGCCGCCCTGCATCGCCATCTCGCTCAGGAAGGCCACGTACTCCTACGGCAACATCGTTGAGCGCAAGGCCTTCACCGTGGGTGTCCCTTCGGAAACGCACGTGAAGGAGGTCGATTACTTTGGGATCGCCTCGGGCCGCGAGGTCGACAAGCTGGCCGCCGCCGGGCTCACGCCCGTCAGAAGCGAGGTGGTCGACGCCCCTTACGTGGCGGAGTTCCCGCTGGTGCTCGAATGCACGTTGCTCCACACGCTGGAAATCGGCCTTCACACCCAGTTCGTCGGCGAGATCCTCGACGTGAAAGCCGACGAAGACGTGCTCGGCGAAAAGGGGCGTCCCGCGATCGAGAAAGTGCGCCCCTTCCTCTTCGCCCCAGGTGAACACACCTATCACGGCATCGGCCGGTGCCTCGGCAAGGCCTTCAGCATCGGCAAAGCCGTTCAGCAGGCACCCGAAGCCGGCGAGCCATGAAGACCGATTTCGACGTGATCGTGGTGGGGGGCGGGGGAAGCGGGCTGGCGGCGGCGGTCGGCGCGGCCGAGAGCGGCGCGGACGTCGTCCTGCTGGAAAAGAACCCGCGGCTCGGGGGCACCACCGGGATCGCCATCGGGTCGTTCACGGCGAATCGGACCTCGGCGCAGCGCTCCGCCGGCATCGACGACGACCTGGAACACCACAGCGAAGACGCCGCCAAGTTCCCCCCGCCCGAGATCGAAGCCCGAAACAATCGTGCCCTGCGGCGTTTCTTCCTCGGCCGGGGGGCGGAAACGTTCGAGTGGCTTGTGGGAATGGGGCTTTCCTTCTACGGCCCCAACCCCGAGCCGCCGAACCGCGTGCCGCGCATGCACAACGTGGTGCCCAACGCCAACGCGTACATCGCCACGCTCCAGGCCCGGTTTCTGAGGCTCGGCGGCGCCATCTTCCGCGACGCCCCGGTCCGTGACCTGCTCCTCAGCGACGGTCGCGTGGTGGGCGTGACCGCCGAGATCGACGGAGCGCCGGTCCAGCTTCAAGCGGCACGGGGCGTCGTCTTGGCCACCGGCGATTACGCCAATTCGCCCCAGATCATCGCCGAGCACAAGGGGCCGCATTTCGCCAGCATCGAAGGGATCGACGAGACGGCCACCGGCGACGGGCACCTGCTTGCCCAACGGGCCGGCGCCAAGCTGCTGAACATGGACGTCACCTACGGCCCCGAGATCCGTTTCGTGCCGCCGCCGCACAAGAGCCTTACGCAACTTCTCCCCACGCGTGGCATTTTGGCCAGAACGATGGGGCGGCTGATGCCCCTGGTGCCGAAGTTCCTGGTCCACGCGATGATCAAGCGCCTCCTGGTCACCTGGCAGCACCCGGAGAACGCGCTTTTGGACGACGGGGCGATCCTCGTCAACGCTTTGGGCGAGCGGTTCTCGAACGAGAAGCTCGGGCCGGCCCGGGAGATCGCCATTGCCGCCCAGCCGGAAAAGGTCTGCTACTTCCTGCTCGACGAGCGTCTCATCCGCCACTACAGTGCCTGGCCGCACTTCATCTCCACGGCGCCGAAGATCGCCTACGCCTACGTGGCGGACTACCTGCGCCTGAGGCCCGACGTGGCCGCCCGTGCCAACTCGCTCGA
>JBDRTC010000839.1:0-2694 GCA_043824335.1 Planctomycetota bacterium
ATATCGAATATCGAACAAGGAATGTTGAAGTGTGAAGAAGGAAGCGCCAAGCGTTCAGTATTCAGTCAACCGTGAAGCTGCCGAGTTACTTCGTCATTCAACATTCCTTGTTCGATATTCGATATTCATTCGCGCGAGCAAATCGGTGGTATATCAATTCTTGGGAGTTGCCTGACCAAAAGGCCCGCGGCGGTCTCGGGTGCCTGGCTGGAAGATGCTTGGGAGGGTCCGACCCGTCAGCCAGGCATCATCGACTTGCCGGCGGCGAGGATCGAGACGCCGACGATCAGCAGCGCGATGCCGGCGAGGATCCAGGCGACGCTTTGGCGGCTGGCCCCCTTCCATTCCCCGGTGCGAAAGCCGTGGACGTTGCCGACGAGAATGGCAAACGACATGAAAACCGGATAGCCGACCGAGATGCCCAGATCCCCCAGGTTGATCCATCCCAGCCCGAAGAAAAAGATCGCGGCGTCGTGCAACAGCGCCATCAGGGCGGCCAGGAGCCACACCAGGCCCGCGCCCTCGCCGACGAGGCGGCCCCACGTGTGATTTCTGGTCAGTTGGACGGCGCAGTAAAGACAGCTCGATACGGCGCCGCCCCAGAGGATCATGGCGGTGACCGCCCAGGCCGCGGCCCAGTCGGGGTTGTTCCGGACGGCCTCGGTGCCGATCGGGCCCGCATAGCCGGACGCGACCGCGTAACAGGCACAGAGAACGCCGGAGATCACGCCGATCACCAGCCCAACGAGCATCCGTGGCTGCTTCACTGCCGACGTTTCATTTTTCGCTCCCGGCGTGTCCTTCTCGAGGCTCCGGTCCTTGAGGATGCCGGCCCGGCCGGAAACGACCACGCCCGCCAGGCAGACGGCCACCCCGGCCAGGATCACGTAGCCGTGGGGCGTGAGGATCTGATCGGCGTCGAACAGAGCCATCGGGATCATCGACCCGAAGGCGATCTGCGCGCCGTAGTTCAGGGCGTAGGCCAGCGATAGCCCGATGAAGGCGAAGCTCATGCCCAGCGTCATCGACCCCAAGCCCCAGAGGAAGCCGAACACCAGCACCGGGGCGATCGTTTCCCAGCCCACCCGGGCGTAGACTCCGCCGAGGTCGTCGACCACCAGCGGGGCCACCACGACCGGGATCAGGATCGTCACGATGAAAAAGAACGGTCCCCAAAGGACCTCCCACGGCGTCTCCTTCCCGGCATACTTGCTGGGCAGGCCGAACGACCCGCCGCACACCGCGCCGGCGAGCATCAGCGTGAATCCGAGGAGTTGTTCCGGGTGCATGGTTTCGTGTCTCCCAGGGTTGGGTATGTCAGATCATTTCTGCTTCGCCGGCGGGGGCCGCCAAAGCGGGGATGGTTGGTGCTCTCGCTCCATGATCGCCTCGATCTCCGCCACGAGGTCGGGATGGTCCCCCGCCACGTTCGCGGTCTCGGCAGGGTCGCTCTTCAGGTTGTAGAGTTCGATCTCGCCGTGAATCATCGGCATGCGAACCGCTTTCCAGTCGCCCAAGCGAACCGCCTGGGCGGACCCTCGCTCGTAGAATTCCCAGTACAGGTGGTCGTGCTTTGGCTGCTTCTCGTTTCGGCCGAGGAGCGTCGGAAGGAAGCTGATCCCGTCGCCCGGGGGCGGTTTCGCGCCGGAAGCGTCGGCACACGTTTCGAGCACGTCGACCAGAGAGCTGACGTGATCGGTGACGCTCTCCGGCGCGATCCTTCCCGGCCAGCGGGCGATCATGGGCACACGAATTCCCCCTTCGTACACGTCGCGCAAAACGCCCCGCAACGGCCCGTTGGAATCGTTGAACTCGGGATCGAGCCGGTCGCCTTCGTGCGGGCCGTTATCGGAGGTGAACATCACGAGCGTCTCCTGGTCGGAGCCTCGCTCTTCGAGCGCGTCGAGGATTCGGCCGACGTCGCGATCCATGCGCGTGATCATGGCGGCGTGCCCCTTTTGCACGTCGGGCCAATCCTCCTTGGCGTACGGGCCGTAGTCGGGCACCTCCGCCCCGTGCTGCTTCAGGAGCCAGGACTCGCAATTCGGGTGCGGATAGTTGTAGGGCAGGTACAAGAAGAACGGCTTCTCGGCGGGCTGCCTTCGAATGAACGCCAGGGCTTCGGCGGTGAACAAATCGGGCGCGTAATCGACCCGCTTCGTCGCCGCGCCGGCAAGCTCGGGCGACTGGTAGAGCTTTTCGGGGTGCTTGACCACGTTGGCGAGCTTCACGCGCTCTTGATTGCGCCAGAGAAAATGGGGGTAGTAGTTGTGGGCGTGCACCTGGTTGAGGTAACCGAAGAAGTGGTCGAAGCCCTGGAGGTTGGGGACGCCGGCGTTGCCTTCGTCGCCCAGGCCCCACTTGCCGATCACGGCGGTGGCATAGCCGCGCCGTCTGACGACCTCGGCGATGGTGACGTCTTCCGGCTTCATCGCCTGGACGTCGGAATCCCGATGGTTCCCGCGAATGCGGCAGTGGCCCGTGTGGAGGCCCGTCATCAACGCACATCTCGCCGGGGCGCAAACCACCGCGCCGGAATAGAACTGGGTGAAGCGCATCCCTTCATCGGCCATGCGGTCCAGGACGGGCGTTTGGATGCGCCGCTGCCCGTAACTTCCCAGATCGCCGTAGCCCAAATTGTCGGCCATGATCAGGATGATGTTCGGGGGCGACGTTTCCCCGGCGACCGAGGAG
>JBDRTC010000840.1:0-8992 GCA_043824335.1 Planctomycetota bacterium
CCGGGCCGCCGGGCGCCGGCGAGCCATCACGGGCCTTGGCTCAAAGTCGGCCGCGGCCGGGTCGTTATATACCAGTTCCAGCGCGCCGGTCTCGGGATCCAGGAGGTAGAGGCCCAGGTCGACCTTTTCGCGATCCTCTTCCTTGAGCGTGGAAGCGCAGAGCACTTTTCCGCCCGGCAGGGGAAACGGCGTGGTGTAGGAGCGTTCCTTGTAGTCGGGCGTGATGATCGTCTCCGTGTTGCGTTTGGGGCCCACGAGCACCAGGCCGGCCTGGGTGACGACGATAATCTCCTGCCGGTCGGGCATCGGCTGCGGCTGGGTCATTCTGAGCACGCGGTGCGTGAGCGGGGCCTCCTGGCCGTCGGCCGGGCTGCGGACCCCGTGGTCGAGGGCTCGCCAGTAGGAGCGGCGCTCGGGCCCGTAGAGGACCACGTCCTGCGTGCCGTCGGGGTGCACGGCGTGGAGCGTCAGTTCCGTCTTGTTCCGCGAGTAGAAGACTTCCAGGCGGCTGAAGACGATCCGCCCGTCGTTGAGGATCGCCGGCTCATTGTCGCGCCCGATGTTCGTGGCGATGGGGTGCATGCCGGTTCCATCGGCGTGGATCACGTAAAGGGCGGTGCAAGGATAGCCGTGGTACTCGTCGCGGATGCCGCTGCGGCTGGAGGTGAAGACGATCCGCCCGTCGGCCAGGTAGGCCGGGCCCACGTCGTGATACGGGCCGAAGGTGAGCTGCTCAAGCCCGGCGCCGTCGACTCCGATCCGATAGACGTGCCACCACGGATCGTCTTGACCCCGGTGGCAGAAAACGACGTGGGCGCCGTCCCAGGAGAGCTCGGGCTCGGCCACGTAGCCGTCGGGGAAGGTGGTTAACGGCGTGACCTGTCCGTCGGGTCGCGGGGGCTTGAGCACATAGAGGTTTCGCCCGGGGCGGTACGCGGGGCCCGAGTCGGTCACCACGTAGGTCGCCCGCCAGCGGTCGGCCTGCTCGACCGTGCCGAGCGTGTTGGGGATGCTGTTGCTCCCCTTGATAAACACGACGGCTTCCATCTCCTGTTGCGAGTGGGTCGCCGGACCGATGGGCGACGGTTCGATCTGCTCCTCTCGGCCGGGACGCGGCTTGATTTGCACGCCCCGGACCTCTAGCGCGTTTCGGGCGATGTGACGGACGCTATAGAACGAGTGATCCAAGGCGGCGGCCTTCAGGGCCTCAATCGCCTTCGGGTTTTCCAGGTCGACCAGCGCTTCGGCGGCCGCGTGCCGTATTTCGAGCACCGACCGCTCGTCGTTGAGGATCGCGATCAGCCGGTCCGTCTCGGCGTGGGCGCCCAGCAGGCCCAGGGCGCGGATCAGGCCTTCGCGCCATCGCGGGGCCGGGTCGTTGTATTCCTCGTCCTTGAACGTGCCGCTGTAGCCGAAGTCGGCTTCCGCCTTGGCTTCGGCCAAGAGACGCGCGAGCGGCTCGATCGCCCTCGGGTCGCCGAGCCAGGCGAGCGTCTTGGCCGCGTTGATCCGCACCCAACCTTCTTCGTGCTCCAAGAGGGCCACGAGCCGCGGCAAATCCTCCTTCTCGGTGGCGACGGCCGGCAGCCACGAGGACACGCGGTACGCCGGAAAGACCGACCATTTGATCTCGTCGTCGGGCTTCGGCACGCGCCGGGGCTGGCCAAGCAGCTCGAAGGCGTGCTCGCACGCCTCCTGGCGCAAGCCGGAGGCCTCCATGAGGTGGCGCGTCACGAGATGCCCCACCTCCGGCTCGTAGAGCATGAACGTGTCGTGGTCGCCCTGCATGTTGGTGATCAGCAAGGGGGCGATGCGGCGAAGCGCGGCCAGATGGTCCGCGTTGTCCAACGGGAGCCGGCAGAGGGTGTATTCGATCCAGTACGGGGTTTCCAGCATCCGGTCTTCGCTGGGGAAGCCCATCTTGTCGTCGGCGGGCACGTCGGGCGGGTCCTGGCCGTCGAGTTGCTTGGCGTACTTGGGATAGACGGCCAAGAGCGCCGGCACCGCCCGGGCATCGCCGAAATCGCCCAACGCCTCGGCCGCCGACCGGGCCCACATGGTGTTCTCCAGCAAAGCGACCAGCGCCTGAAAGCCTTCTTCCTCGCCGAGGCGGCCCAGGCTGCGAATGGCGGCGCGGACCATGGGGCGATAGGCCGGGGCCGTCGCCGGCGCGTCGCCGAGGACCTCGAGGATCGCCTGCGTGGCCCCTTTGCCTCCCAGGACCCCCAGGGCCCGCACGCCCCGCTCCATGCGCCACTCGACCGGCTCGGTGAACGTGACCTCCGCCGCCTCTTTGCTCTTGATCTCGATCTCGAAGAACGTGGTCGGATAGCGGTCGAATTCCGACCCAAAACTGGTGATCCGCACGTACCGGGCCTGGCGGGGCTCGAACCGGATCGAGAGCGCGACCGGCGTGGTCTCCTTCTTGTGCTCGACGGCCTCGAACGTCTCGTTGTCCAGGCTGGTCGCCAACTCGTACTCGGTCATGCAGTAGCCGGGGCCGTACTGATGCACGACGACCGAGGCGATCTCGACCGGCCGGCCCAGATCGACAGAGCACCATTGCGGCGGCTCGACGTTCTTCGTTTGCCAGTAGGCGGGCCCGATCTGGCCGTCGACCAGAATGTCGGGCGGACCCCTGTAGGTGGTCGACGCCGTCACCGACCGTCCGCTGGCAAGATTCTCCGGCCCGACCAACAGCGAGAGCACGTCCTTGGGAGGACGATCCGCCGGCACGCCGGCCCACCAGTCACGCCACGCCCTGGCCTGGGCGGCCCGGCGGTCCGGCGGGGCGTGTGAATCGAACGGGAACTCCATGCCGGTCAGGTTGGTGAGCGAGACGTGCGAGGCCTGCCGGGTGACCCAGTCGAGGTCGTCCAGGGCGGTCAGAAGCGGCGGGATCGCGCCGCGGCCTCCACACCAGGCCAAGGCCATGGCCGCTTGACGTCGGACCTCGACCGAGGGATCGTCGAGCCGGTCAATCAAGGCTTGCTCGGCGGCGTAGGCCCGGAGAAAGCCCAGGGCTTCGGCGGCCCCGGCCCGCCCGGGCGGCGAGTCGGAATCGAGTCCGGCCACCTTTTCGGCCACCTGCCGATCGTAGGGCCCGAGCGAGGGGTCACCGGCCAGCACGGTTCCGGCCAGAAACGACACCGCGGTCAACCGAACCAGGACGTGAGAACAATGGGGTAGCATGGCACAAGTTTTCCAGGCGGCGTCTTCGGCTTGGTGGGAATCGTAGATAACGGATCGATACAAGACTAAGATGTCGGGACGACCGCTGCAAGCAGAATCAGGAGGACGACTCGATGAAACGGACGATACCGGGGCTGATCCTTGTCAGTTTGGTCCTTTTTGCAGCCGTGCCGTCGGCCCCTGCCACCGACTGGCCGACGTGGCGCTCCGACGCCCGTCGCAGCGCGGCCACGGAGGATCGGCTGCCCGACGAACTCCACCGGCAGTGGGAGCGGCGGCTTCCCGAACTGGCGCCCGCCTGGCCCAACGAGCCGCGGCTGCATTTCGACGGCTCGTACCAGCCGGTCGTCGCCGGCCGAACCCTCCTCGTCGGCTCGCCGATCGACGGAAGTGTCACCGCGCTGGATACCCGGGACGGGAGCCAACGGTGGCGTTTCTACACGGAAGGCCCGGTGCGTTTTGCGCCCGTGGCGTGGGGCGGTCGAGTGTACGTCGGCTCGGACGACGGCTTTCTCTACTGCCTCGATTCCGCCGAGGGCACGCTCCTTTGGAAGTACCGCGGCGCCCCCGCCGACCGGCCCGAGCGACGTCACTTGGGTAACGCCCGGCTGATCTCCTACTGGCCGGTTCGCGGCGGGCCCGTGCTGGTCGACGGCACCGTCTATTTCGCCGCGGGCATCTGGCCGACGATGGGCGTGTTCGTCATCGCCCTCGACGCCGAAACCGGCAAGCCCCGCTGGCGAAACGACCAGCTCGATTTGATCGAAGGCGTCCGGCTCGATCACAACCACCTGGACAGTAGCGGTCTCTCGCCGCAGGGCTACCTGGTGGTCGAAGGCGACACGCTCCTGGTCCCCAACGGCCGCTCCATGCCCGCCGGACTCGACCGCAAGACGGGCGAGCTGCTCTGGTACGTCCAGGGCTATCGCAACGGCGACTGCCGCGTGACCGCCATGGGACACTACGCCATGGTTGGCGAGTCGGGGGTCGTCGACCTTCGCACGGGCCGGGAAGTGGGAAGCCGTTGGGCAGCCGCCGGCCCCGACGCGCCCGACCGCTTCGACGGAGCCAAGCTCCACCTGTTCGAAGGCCCGATCCATCCCTACAAGCTCTTCCCCGGCTGCGACTTCCGCTCAGTCTTGGCCGGCGGGATCGCCTACGGCCTTGATAAGGGAGCCGTTTACGCCCACGATCTGGCCCGGGCGAGCGTGTCGGAGTATGAAACGGAACACATGGGGCATCCTTTGAAGCCCTGGCGCTGGGACGCCCCCGAGCTGTGGCGATTGCCGACGGAACGTGCCTCGAAGAACTCCTCGGGCACGGCCGTTATCAAAGCCGGCAACCGCCTTTACGCCGAGGTCGACCAAACCCTGCACGTTCTGGAGCTTCCCCCAGCCGGGGATAATCAGCCAACGATTGCGGGGAGCGTGAAGCTTGGATTCCCCGTGTCCGACATGCTCGCGGCCGACGGCCGGCTTTTCGCGGTGGGAAAGGACGGCCGGATTGTCTGCCTCGGAGGAGAGCAGATTGACGGAGGACCGGTGCTTGTGCCGGACAGCTCGCCGGCCGCACCGGCAGGCGTTCAGAACGGGGCCGTGGTTGCGCAAGATGTCGTCCGTCAAACGAACGTCGCCGGCGGCTATTGCCTGGTCTTGGGAGTGGCCTCGGGCGCGTTGATCGAGGGACTGCTCGGGCATCCGGACTTGAAGATCATCGGCGTCGATCCGGACGCCGGGCGGATCAACGGGCTGCGAGATCGTTTCGTTGAGAAGGGCGTGTACGGCAAGCGGGTTGAACTCTTCATCGGCGATCCGCTGCGGTTCGCATTTCCGCCGTACTTGGCCAGCCTGATCGTTTCGGAAACGCCCGAACGGCTGGTTCGGTCCGAGGAGTTCTCCGTGGAAAGGCTGTTTGGCACGCTGCGTCCTTACGGCGGCGTGGTGTGCCTGAGGCTGCCGGCCGATGACCGCGGTGCCTTCGAGCAGCGGGTGGCCGCGGCCGGCCTCCCGACCTCTCAACTGGAGCAAGACGGCGAGTTCATCCTGCTCCGAAAGCCCGAAGCTCCGCCCGACTCGGCGCCCTGGACCCACGAGTGCGCCGACGCCGCCAGGACGTTCTTCTCCCGGGACCAGCGCGTGAAGCCGCCGCTGGGCGTGCTCTGGTACGGCGACGGGCCGGACCACGGGTTCTGGAAACGCAAAGACTACGGAGTCGGCGTCAAGCCGCAAGTCGTCGGCGGACGGCTCTTCGCCCTGCGGATCGCCAGCAACACGCTCGTCGCCTACGACGTCTACACCGGCCGGCTTCTCTGGACGACGAACGTCGACCCCTTCACGCGCTACGCGTCGATGGAGGACGGCGTGTACGTGGCCGGCGGAGATCGACTCACCGTCCACGACCCCGCCACCGGCAAGCCGAGGGCGGAGTTCCGCTACGAAACCGAGCCGGGGGCCACGCCGTTTGTCTCGGATATCCGCGTCTCGGAAGAAGTGATCGTGATCGCGGCGGCCCCGCAGAAGGTGCGGGTGATCGAAGAGGGGCTTTGGGACAGCACCATGCTCGTGGCCCTGGACCGCGCGAGCGGCAAAACGCTCTGGCGACGCAAAGCCGAGCACCGCTTCAACAACAACGCCCTGGCCGTCGGCCAAGGCAAGGTGTTCGCGATCGACTCCGTCTCGGCGGCCTCCAGCGGTCAGGCCCAGCGGCGAGGCGATCCGGAGGGGCTGCTACCGTCGACAATCCTTGCTCTCGACGCCCGGACCGGAGAAACGATCTGGAGCGCCGTCACGGAGAACTCGCACCGAACCTACCAGCGCGGCAACTGGCTCGGCCTTCGAGGGAACGACGATTGGCTCGCCTACAGCGAGTCGTCCGATCTGCTTCTGGCAGGCAAGCTGGGACGCGCCCATGCCTTCGAGACCAAAACGGGGAAGGAGGCGTGGAGCGAGCCGATCGGCGGCGCCCCGTGGATCCTTTGCGGCGAGACGTTCATCAACCAGGGTGGGCAGGTCTACCACGTTCGCTCGGGCAAGCCCGCGGAAAAACGGTTCGCGTTCACAAGAGGCGGCTGCAACTACGTGGTGGCCAACGACCATCTGCTCATGCTCCGAGGACGCTCGGCCTCGAGCGTCGACACGGTTTCGGGCAAGCAGCAATCGCTTTTCGCTATCCGCTCGGGCTGCAGCAACAGCCTGGTGGCGGCCGACGGCGTGCTGAGCGTGCCCAACTTCGCGGTCGGCTGCGTCTGCAACTACCCGATCCAAACCTCCTTCGCCATGATCCACATGCCCGAGGCGGCCCAATGGACCGACGACACGCCCGCCAAACCGCGTCTGACCGGCGAGATGCTTCGGGCGGTCCCCGAAGGCGCAAACTAACCTGCGAGACCGGTCGGAGAACCTGGTCTGGAGTCCCTTCGTGTCGTTGGCGTCGCCACGAGGCCCGACGGCACGACCCGCGATTTCTTCCTCATGTGCCTGTTGACCGGGGCCCGGCGTGGAAACGTCCAGGCGATGCGATGGGACCAGGTAGGCATGGATGGCACGTGGCGTATTCCCGACACCAAGGGCGGCCGGCCCGTCTACGTGCCCCTTGTGCCCTTGGCAATACAGACCCTCCAGGCCCGGCGTGACGCCGCACCGGACGGCGAATGGGTCTTCCCCGGGCCCGGTAAGAGTGGGCACCTGGTCGAAGTACGGCGGCCGTGGAAGCGCATATGTGAGCGGGCGGGATTGTCCGGACGGGTTTCGCATTGGCGATCGGCCGATAGTACATGCTGAACGCGATGTCGGCGCGGGGGAGCTTGTAGTCCGGCACTTCGATCGTGATCGGCAGCGACAGGTGTTCCCCCGTTTTCGTCACCAGGAGTTCCAGCGTTGGCAAACGAGAGTCTGCGAGGGGCATGGAGGGGGGAGGTTCACCGTGGAACATCGTGAGTTCTGACGTCAGTTCAGCTTTGGCGCAGAATCTCCCTGAGCGTCGCATCGATATTCGGTTTCGACTTCGCCCAATCGTCGCTCTTCATTACTCAGCGTCATCGCATGGATTCGAGCACGAGTCATATAGAATTTGAGCCGAATTTCCTGGCCCAGGAGCTTGTTCAAGTCGGCGTTGTTCGACCATTTGACGGGATGGTCGAGAGCATCTCCCTGAATTTCCCGGGCCTCCGGTTCGGTGAAGCCCGGAATCGGCTGCCAATCTCGGGTCAGGACCTCCGCGCGGATTGATCCCTTCATCCACGTCGCGGCGTTCAGGTACAACCGGGGATGCCGTACGACGAAGGGTTTGGTGATCACTCTGCATGGTCCCGCATCCGCAATGCCGGTTTCCAGGGAGGCGAATCGGTCTCGCTTGAAGGTGGCCAAAGCTGCGCCCCCGGTATAAAACGAGGAATCGCCGCTCGTGTCAACATCGTGTGGAAAGTTAAAGGCTGCGTAATAAACATAGACCGTGTCGTTGACGACGATCGGTTTGGGCTGGGAGCAGGCCATCGCCATGTAGTCGTAGTGACCCAACTGACCCGATGGGATGAACGGAGTCCCCCGGCAGACGCGGGTGAAGTGGATTCCATCGCGGCTGGTCGCGAGATGAATGTCGATCGGCTGGGGGCGACGCAGATAGTAAATACTCATGTATCCGACGTATGTCCCTCCGAACTTGTGGCAGGCGAACTGGTAGAGTTCCGTGTCGGCCGGATCGTCGGCATCCATGGCGAGGATGAACTGATGGTTCTTCCACTCCTTCAGGTCCTCGCTTTCGGCGTAGGAGTACGAGCGATAATAACGGTCGACCCCCGCTCGCTCCCGGTCGCTGTCGTTTGCAATCATCCGCTCGCTGAACTCGGGAACGATGCGACGATACAGCGCCCATTTCTGTTTTGCATTGTCGAAGAAGATGTGCATCAGGCAATCGTCCCCTTTCGAGGAGACATCGTGCGGAGTCTGCCAGAAAGGAGAAGCGGAGCAAGCCCAGCGAATCCCATCCGGCGAAGTGACGATATGCGCTCCGCGGCGATGATCCTGAACGATCGCCAGGGCGATGTATTTTTCCGATGGGTCGCGAGGGCGAGGATGCTTGTTGACCCCCCAAAAAAAGGCTTTTTTCCCCTGGGGTGTCATCGCAGTCGTCGGGACGACGAATCTATCAGGCCCGTAGGAGAGCGAGGTCGGGGATTTCAGGACCATATCGCTCGTGAAAATGATGTTGTGATCGCGTCGGCCTGCCACTTCCACGACCCCCAGATCGGGCTTGTCCCAGTGGACGCCGTCGGTCGAGGTGAAGTAGAGCATGTATGCGGCGTTGCCTCCCACATACCCCGCCTTCCGGTCGCTCCCCGCCCGGACCCACATCTTGAAGAGCTTGTCCTCTTCGTCATACATCGTGGTGTACGGCTGCATGTAATTGCCGTCGCACCATCGATCGCTCCTGATGACGGGATTCAGCAGATGTTTCTTCGGCTGGTGAAGCTTTCTCGAAACTCCGGGCGTGACTTCGAGCATCTGGTTGTCGAGAAACAGTTCCGTCATGAAAGGGGCACGGCTGTCGTTCCCTCCGCGAATTGAAGCGGGAGGAACCGCACCGTCTGCAGAAGCCTTTCCAGCGGCGAACATCGCAGCCCCCGCGACTCCGGCTGCCTTGATGAACGTTCGACGGTTCGTTTCCATTGGGCTCCCTTTCTAAACACGAAGTAGTAACTGATGGCGATTTCAATCCCACGGCGGATCGGAATCCTCGCGAGGCAGGGCTTGCAGTCGTCCGGCTCATCGTCTCTCAATCCCGTTGTATCCGCGGATGATTCCGG
>JBDRTC010000841.1:0-2230 GCA_043824335.1 Planctomycetota bacterium
CCCAACCGCTTCGGATTTCGTCACTAGAATGCCCCGGAAGCGAAGCCCATCCGCAAAAACCCCGATGAAAACCGCTTCCACGTACCCAAAACCAGCGCGAAATAGGTGGGTGGATTTGAACCACCCGCGGAAGTTGGGTTAGCTCGGACCCACCCCGCAGCGAGCCACGGGGCTGCTCTCCCGGGGCAAGCCAGTCCGATAAGGCCATGTCGTCATTCAAGAGACCGAGTAGCCGTGGGGCCGAGCGGTTTATCGCATAGGCTTTCAGCCCAGGCTCCCCGAGACGGCACCCCTCCACGCGGGGGAATTGGCGTCGGGAATCTCGCCCGCGCGCCTTTGGCGGCCCACCGCTGGTGAGAGCTTCGGACGGGAACGTATGAGCCCCACGGCAGCCAAGCCCAGGGCACGTGCCCTGGCCCATCGCCTGCTCCAGCTTGACCGGTCACCCGTCACACGGGGAGAATCGGAGCGATCCCCAAAAGCCACCTCGGCTGGAGACTCTGATGAAGCCCGGCATCGCCCTGCTCTTGACGCTCTTCATCGGCTGCCCGGCGGCTCCCAAAGGACCTTGCGAACGCTGGGCATCACCTGCTCGATGAGCCGCACCGGCTGCTGTTACGACAACGCGGCCATGGAGCGGTTCTTCTGGTCGCTGAAACACGAGTGGACCAACCACGAGCCGTTTGCTAACCTGGAGGAGGCTCGGCTGAGTGTGTTCAAGTACATCGAGACGTTTTACAATCCGGTAAGACTTCACCAAACCCTCGGCTATCTCTCACCCGACAAGTACGAAGCCGAAAACGCCCCGGCAGCAGCGGCGTAAAGCAAGCCCCGCCCGGAGTCCGCCAGTCCTGGGCCATCGCACGGCCGTCAGACTTGGCATCACCAGACTGTGACGACGCCGGTTCTGGGTTCTCCTTAAGCATACGGCCCACCGTGGTAGTACCGAGGTGGAGCCCAGCCCGGCAAAGCATCTGGGCAATCTTGGCCTTGCCCATTGTGGGGCACAGTGTCTTCAACCGCCGTACTGCGTACCGGACAAATCCAGGGAACTTGTTCACCGGTTCGCGGAGTTGCACGAGCGCATCGGGCCCTTCTTCATCAAGGCGTTTCATCCAGGAAGCGATGGTGGCGGCCGTCACCAGGAATGCCTCCGCCGTTTGCTGTAGTGACCAGCCACGGACCGCACGAAGTTCTAGAATGGACATCCTTTCGGCCGGCGGGTAGTAGGGACGGCGATGTGGATTGATCAGGGCCATGCGGGCGTCTTTGATTCGCATCTCTTCCCGAAGGAGTACAACCTCTTGCTGAGATCGGTCGTTTTCGGACTTGATCCGGAGCCTTCCGTTTGTGCTGTCGGCCGCCCAACTCCGCGTGTAGGCCGTGGCGTACTAAGCGAGCGAGACCACGTGGAGCATCGCCGTACGGACCTGCTTGGTCCAGGACTTGGGATGTGCGATTGTGGGCGGTTGTTTCGCTGCCATGATGTGTTCCAAGGTGTCCTCATCGAAGCCCGAGAGTACACTCTAACAACAATCTGAGCAACGGGTTAGATAAATCGCTATGTGGCGCAAAAGTCGGTGGACCGGGGCAGGGGGGCAGTCCCCCCGGCCTACACCACATGCGGTGGCGCGAGGCCACTCACGCGCCCGGCACAGGCGCCCCTTCGCATATCACGCGGAAGCCGACGTTGAAGACGCGCTGGTAGGGCGGGTAGCTGAGCCGGAAGCTGGAGGTCGATCGCTTGGGCCGATCGAACCAGGAACCACCGCGGACCACTCTGCGGCCGTCGGACGCCGAATCGTCGCGGCCGTCCCCGGGATCGTAGGGGTAGGGTCGCCAGGCCGTCCGTGTCCACTCGGTCACGTTGCCGTGCATGTCACACAAGCCCCAAAGATTGGGCAAGTAGCGGCCGGGTTGCACGGAGAGCAGTGCCCCGTCGTTGAAGCGGGAATCCTTGGGGAACCACTCGTCGTAACGGGTGGCGTTTTTCAACGGCTTGCTGTTGTCCCACACGTCGCTGGCGAACTCCGCCAGCTTGGCGTCGGCCACGTTGGCAAAGCCGGAGAAGTCGGCGTCCAGGTCGCCGAAAAACAGCGGAGTGGGCGTGCCGGCCCGGCACGCCCACACCCACAGCGCTTCGGTCGGCAGCGAGTACGGCGAGCCGCTCTCCTGGGGGTGCCAGCGGCCAAAGGCCATGGGCGCATGGCAGGCCACCCGCACCACCGGG
>JBDRTC010000842.1:0-8312 GCA_043824335.1 Planctomycetota bacterium
GCCTCGCACTTTGGGTCGTGGCGGAGCGCGGAGGCGAAGGCCTCCTCGTCCCATGCGTCGACGGTTTCCGGCGGGGCCAGTCGACGGGCGTCGATGTCTACGACCGCAGCGTATGGTGCGCACAACTCGTCGAGCCGCGACAGCGCAGTCTTATAGATCTCCTTGGCAATCCCAAGCCCGTCGCCCCCTGCGACGGCCAGGCCGATCAGCTCCTCAAGCCACGTGGTGCCTGCCGTCTTGAGGTGCAAACCGGCGTCGAGCTTCCGCAGGGCAGCGTGCATGGGGCCGTAGATAGAGAACTTGTCGCTTCCCGAATGCACGCTCAGTTTCAGATTCTCGGGCAGGCCGAACTCGCGGACGGCAAACGCGATCACGGCCAACGACTGCTCGAACTCCTCGGCAAACTGCGCGACGTTGCCCACGTAGTCCACGCCCTTGTTGAAGCGGCCCGTGAACCTGGGCGCGATCGTTTGGGCAGGGATCGCCTCGTCGGCCACCGCAGCCAGAATGAAAAGCAGCGACATCGGCGTCTGGGGCTCGTCGGTTTCGTCCAGTGAGATTTCGGTCACAAACGCGTCGGTGCCCTTGGATTGCTCGATGCGACGATAGATCCGGCCGGCTTCCCTCACCGCCAGAAGAAACTTCCGCGCGGAATCCTCGATCGTCTTCTCGGCGATTTCGAACGGCTCGTCGACCCCGGGAATCTGAAGGCGCCCGACGTACTTCTCGTGCTTGTCGACGAACCGGGCCAGGTCATCGGCATCGGGGTCGGTGCCGATGAAATCAGCCACGTCCAACGTGAAAAAGTCGCTTGAGTCGAGGAAACCGTCAACCGTCTTCAGACCGATGTGGTCGGCGTCGACAAAGTAAGGATCGGTCCACCCGCGAATCGCCACGGCGCGGTCGGCCTCAACGCGTACGTCGCCGGGGCCGCTCCCCACGATCGCGTGTTCGCGGTGCGATTTGTTCCATACCGGCGCCACCGCCACGCCTTCCCGGCGAGCCATGAGCAGCGCGTCAAGCTGGGCCACGCCCTGACGGGCGAACCTGTCTCCGATTCCCATGGAATACTTTGGCAAACGCATTCTGAACTCCGGGCGGCAAAAGTGGATCCTGCTCACTCGGCCAGCTTCTTCATCAGCCAGGCCACGTTCTCCGCCAACCGGCGGACCGTATCAAGCCCCTCCTGGTCGTTTTCGACTTCACCCTTCTCGCGGCCGAAGGCCACGTTCCAATAGGTGGAGCCGGGCACGATCATCTCGCTGATGAGGAAAAAGTAGTTGATTTGGGCGAAGGTGAAGTTTTGCCCTGCCCGCCGGGCGACCACGATCGCCGCGCCGACCTTGCGGCGGAGGAAGTTGTCGTTGGCCCGAGACACGTACCCCACGCGATCCAATAGCGCCATCGTTTGCGGGGTCGCCGAGCCGAAGTAGACGGGCGAGCCGACCAGGACGCCGTCGGCCTCGACGAACCGCTCGACCATGCCTTCGAACGCCGGGTCCTCCTGGACGCATCCGAGCGTGTCCGACTTGACGCACCCGGCACATGCCATGCAGGGCTTGATCGGCCGGCCGGCCAGCGAGAGGAACTCCGTCTGGACTCCCTGTTCCGCCAGGACCTCCAGGGCAAGCTTCACGAGGATGTCGGTATTGCCCCCGGAACGAGGGCTGCCGGAAATGCCCAAGACTTTCATCATTCGCCTCCTTTCGAGAATGGACTGCTTTTTCGCAAACACCCTGATGGTCGAGAGCCGAGGCCGAACGACACGATAGCAATGTGAGGGGCGGCGGTCAAGGAACCTCCGGCGTTTCGGCGTTTTGCAGGAGTCCGCACGTGTCTGACTTCCCAGACGCCGGTACGCAGATTCCCACAAGCGGCCGATTGTGGTAGAAAGGGCGTGCTGCAATTGTCGAACCCGAACATTGGTGAAGAGGGGATTCAGCCCATGGAATCAGCCAAGAAGGAGACGCCCGCCCGTGCAAGAGGCGGGAGGACGGTCTTGATCACCGGGGCTTCCAGCGGGATCGGCGCCGTGTTTGCCCGCAAGCTGGCCGCGCGGGGGCACGACCTGGTGCTCGTGGCCAGGCGCGAGAACCTGCTGCTCGAGCTGCGGGACGAGCTGGAAACGGAGCACGGCATCCGGGCCGAAGTGCTCGTGGCCGATCTGGCCGACCCGAGCCAACTCCTACGCGTGGAGCAACGGATCACGGAACTCGATAACCTGGAGATACTCGTCAACAACGCCGGATTCGGGCGGGAAGGCAAATTCGCCGAGATCGACGTTGACGGTCAGGTCGAGATGATCCAGGTCCACGTGGTGGCCGGCGTGCGGCTCACCCGGGCGGCCCTGCCCGGAATGATCGAGCGGGGCCGCGGGGCGATCGTCAACGTGTCGTCGCTGGCAGGATACATGTCGATCCCCGGCGCCGTGACCTACTGCGCCACGAAGGCCTATCTGAACGTCTTTTCCGAGACCCTCGACGCGGAGCTCCGCGGCACCGGAGTCCACGTGCAGTTGCTCTGCCCGGGATACACCTACAGCGGCTTCCACGAGACCGGGGAGTACAAGGATTTCGACCGGTCGCAGATCCCCAAGGCCCTCTGGATGCCGGCCGAAAAGGTGGTGGCCGCCTCGCTGAAGGCGCTTGACCGGAAGCGCCGCCTCTGCATCCCGGGCGTGCGGTATCGCCTCCTCTCCGTGATCCTCCGCAGCCGGCTCTTCCGGCCGATCCTCAGAGAAGCCGCTAGAGTAGCATCCCCGCGATGGCGGCCGTCATGAACGCCGCCAGGGCGCCGCCGATCATCGAGCGGAAGCCGTACTTGGCAAAGTCCTTTCGCCGGGCCGGCACCAGGCCGCCGATACCCCCGATCATCACGGCAATCGAGCCGAAGTTGGCGAAACCGCACAGGGCATACGTGGCGATGGTGAAGGAGCGTGGAGAAATCGTCTCGGCCACCTCCGGTCTCGTTAGGTGCAGGTAGGCGACGAACTCGTTGAAGATGGTCTTTTCTCCCAGGAGCATTCCCACGGCCGGCGCGTCTTTCCACTCGATGCCCATCAGCCAGGCCAGCGGGGCACAGACCCAGCCGAGGATCCGCTGGAGCGTCAGCGGTGCGCCGCCGACGTCGGGAAGCGGCGAGAGCGTCCAGTTCAGCAGGTGTACGATGGCGAGGAAGGCGATCAGCATGGCGGCGATGTTCAAGGCCAGCTTCAGGCCTTCGGCAGCTCCGCGGCAGGCGGCGTCGAGCAGGTTGGAGTCCTCCTGGGCGACTTCAACCTTCACCACGCCCTTGGTCGGGGAATCCTCCGTCTCGGGGACCATGATCTTGGCGATCACCAGGGCCGCCGGGGCCGACATCAGCGAGGCGACCATCAGGTGGCCCGCGTCGGCCCCCATGGCGGCGTAGGCGGCCATCGTCCCGCCGGCCACCGTGGCCATGCCGCCGGTCATCAGGGCCATCAGCTCCGAGCGGGTCATGCTCTGGAGGTAAGGGCGGATCACCAGCGGGGCGGTGGTCATGCCGATAAACACGTTCGCCGAAGTACACAGCGACTCGGACCCCGACGCGTCCATCACCCAGACCATCACCCGGGCCATCAATTTCACCACCCACTGCAAAACGCCCAGGTGGAATAGCACGGCGGTCAGCGACGAAAAGAAAATCACCGTCGGTAGCACGGTAATGGCGAAAGGAGGACCGTTGGGGAAGTGGGCGGTGTCCCAAAAGAACGCGCTGAAGACAAATTTCGCCCCTTCGTCGGAGCACGTGATGATCGTGGTGATGACCACCCGGGCGTACTCGAAGACCGTTCGGCCCGGCGGGCTCCAGAGAAGCAGGATCCCCAACGTAAACTGCAAAGCCACGCCGCTGAGGATCAGCCGAAAATTCATCCGCTTGCGGTTCTCGGAGATCGACCAGGCCAACAACAACATCGTCACCAGCCCGACGAAGCTCTGCAGGCGTTCCATTTCAGATCCTCAACTTGCCGATTCCCAGTTGGTGCGGCAGTTGCACTGCCGCACCTTCGCCGGGGGCAGCAGTGCAACTGCTGCCCCAACCGGAGGAAGCATCAGGATCGCGTGGGAAACAACTTCTCCGTTTAGCTGCCGCCGGTACGGCGGCATGCGGCAGAACGGCCCGTCAGCACAAAGCCGCCGTACCGGCGGCAGCCAAACGGGAGAGCATCCGAACCGGGAAGTCGTTCATCACGCGGTCCTCATCGTAGCCGCGTGAGAGCGATTTTGCAATGCAGAGCGACGGTGAGAATGGCCCTATCGAACCTGATGCCGCAGGGGGACGACGGCAGTGGCAGCGTCGGGAGAGAGTTCGAGGGGAACCGTCCAGACGACGCTTCCGGTCTTGCAGACGCCTTCGGCCCCGTCGCGGCAGTAGTAGTAGGTGAGTCCCACACGGAGCCGGTCGCGGCCCGAGTCGGTGTCGACCGGCAGGGCGATCGCGAATTCGGCCGCCGGCTCCTCAAGCCGGGTCGGTTGCGAGAGCGACGCGCGCCGCACCGGGCCCGGCTGCTCGTCTTCGGCAGCCTCGATTTGGTACGTCATGGGCGCGAGCGGGTTGACCTTGTAGCCGAAGGGAAACTCGAGGTGTACGTCAAGCCGAAGCTGCCCGTCTTCCGCCCGGACGGAAACCGGCTTGAGCTTCTCCTCCGCCGCCCCGGGGAAAGCGAACTTCGCTTTCTCGGCGGTGGGGGGGGCAGGCGGTTCGAGCTGGGGGACGAGGAGCGTCGAGACCTTGTTGCCGTTGCGAAGGTCGATGATCCGGATGAGATGGTTGTTCGTATCGGCCACGAACAGCTTGCCGGCCGCGGCGGTGAGGCCGGCCGGCTCGTCGAAGCTGGGCGGATCGTCGCTTTTGCCCGGGCTTCCCGTGCCGGCGAGCGTCTCGGTGTTCCCGGTCTCCGGATGGATCACCTTGATCTTGTTGTTGTACGTGTCGGCCACGTAGAGCCGGCCGTCGTAGTGAACGATCCCCAAAGCGTGCTGAAGTAGGGCTTGGGACGGCGGCCCGTCAACGTCGCCGAAGGTGAAGAGCCTCGCCATGGGCAGGCGCGACGTGCCGACGACCGTCTTCACCTCCATCTTCGGATTGAACGGAACGCCGCGGATCGAGCTCCCCTCGCTGTCGGCCACGTAGAGCCAGTCGCCGTCGGAGGCCAGCCCGCTTGGCTGAGCGAACGACGAGTAACCCATTCGGTACGGCTCCCTCGGCAGGAGCGGCCCGTCGACGATGTCTTCCCGCCCGTTCCCGGCGTAGGGCCCGATCCTCGAGCCGTCGAGCCGCATCTTCCAGATCTGGTGGCGCCCGGCCATGGCGATGTAGAGGTCGTCGCCGTGGATCCACAGGGCCCAAGGGCTGGCCAGGGCCGTTTTCTTTGGGGCGACCATTCCGACAAAGGGGGCCTCGCGGTTCTGATGCCCCAGGCCGGCGACGGTCGTGACCGTGCTTTCGGCCAGGTCGATCTTGCGGATCATGTGGTTTCGGTTGTCGGCCAGATAGAGGGTGTCTCCTTGAATCGCCATTCCCTGGGGATCGTTGAACTGGGCGGAGGCGAAATCGCCGTCGGCCCGGCCGACCGAGCCGGACCCGATGACCTCCACGAGCGTGCCGTCGAGCCGGGTGACCACAATCCGGTTGTGGCCCGAGTCGGCGATGAAGAGCCGATCGTTCTCTTCGTCGGCCAGGACCTTGCCCGGGAATCTCAAAGGCGTCGGCTCGGCCCGCTGGGCTTCCATGCCGAACTTCAGGGGTGTTTCGTCCAGAAGGCCCTGCCTTCGATAGTACGGAATCGCTTTCTTCAGGACGGCGTCGACCTGGTCGAAGGTGAACTCACCGCCCTGGCGCGCGATTTCGTAGCCTTCAGGGTCGATGAGCACGATCGTCGGCCAGGCGCTGACGCGGTAACTTTCCCAAACGGCGTGCTCCGCGTCGTTGATCACCGGGTGCTCGATCTTGTAGCGAAGGATCGCCTCGGTGATGTTCTCCGTCTCTTTCTCCGTGGCGAACTTGGCCGAGTGTACGCCGATGACCACGAGGTTCTTGGGGTACGCCTCCTCCAGCTTCGCCAACTCGGGCAAGACGTGCATGCAGTTGATGCAGCAGTAGGTCCAGAAATCGAAGAGCACGAACTTGCCGCGCAGGTCGCTCAATTCGAGTGGACCGGCCGTGTTCAGCCAGGTGACCCCCTCGGGTAACTGCGGAGCCCTGAAGCGCTGGCCAGACGGCGATTCCGACATTCCTTTTCCCTCGGCAACGGAGGAGTCTCGAGTGGCGCCGGGCCCGAGCACCAGGACCGCCCCCAGCAGCCCGGCCACGAACGCGGAACGGGGTCTTGACAATAACATTCGGGCATTCTCACCAGTAACGTGAAAGAGGAAAGCCGGGGCCAACACCGCCGGACTATGCGGTGTGGGTGTCCGCGGACCGTACAGAGAACTGTATGCGATGGGGACCGGAACGTCAACTCCGAGGTGTTTGCCCGGTGCCGCGCTGATAGTGCGGACTGTAGAGCGTCGGCTTGGGGCGGACTGCCAGGTCGCCGTCGACGACGAACGGCTCGCCACGCTCGGCGAGATGGTCAACCATGCGCCGCCGCCATGCGAGGAGCGTTTCCTGGTGCTCGGGCACGGAAGCGAGGTCACGCGTCTCGTTCGGGTCGTTTTCCAGGTCGAACAACTGCTGCCGGCCCTCTCACCGCCGCATGCAGCACTGCTTGAACTTCTTGCCGGAGCCGCAGGGACAAGGGGCGTTGCGGCGGATCGCTCCGCCGTCGCCGGAGGCCGCCGCCCGGGCACGCTCCTTTTCGGCGCGGAGACGCCGCATGATGCCCCCGGCAGGGCGACCGGCGCGAAGCTCGTCGGCCATGAGCTTCATGTGCGGGTCGACGTGCCTGAAGAACGCCTTGTACCCTTCGCAAAGATAGTGGAGGCCCGGCTCCCCCTCCGGGGAGCGGAGGAACCGGTCTTTCGGGCACGCGCCGTTACAGGCGAAGAGAACGTTGCACTCTCCGCAGCAGCGGGGCAGCGTCTCCCACTTGTCGCGGCCGAACCGCTCCTGCCCGGGCAAGTTGGCCAGGTCCCTGATCGGCATGTCGTGGATGTTCCCCAGCTTGTGCTCCGGGTCGACAAAGTGGTCGCAACTGTAAAGGTCGCCGTTGTGCTCGATGGCCGTCGCCCGGCCGCACTCTCGGGCATAGACGCAGAGGCTCGCCCCCACGCCGGTCCAGGCGGCCAGGGCCTGGTCGAAGTCGCGGACAAAAACGCGGCCCACGTCGCGGTGGACCCATTCCTCGAACACGCCGATCAAGAACCGGCCGAACTGCTTGGGAAGAACACTCCGCTTGCTGACCAGCGCTTCGGGATTTGCGCGAGGGGCCTCGGGCGACGATTTCGCGCCTGGGACCGGCTCGACAATCGGGATGAACTGGAGAAATTCCACGCCGCTGTCGCGCAGGAAGCGGTAGACACGCACCGGATGCTCGCCGTTGGCGCGGTTAATGCACGAGAGCGCGTTGAACTCGACGCCGTGCCGAAACAAGAGGCGCATCGCCCGGGTCACCCGGTCGAACGTGCCGCGGCCCTGCTTGTCGCGGCGGTACTTGTCGTGCAGATTGACCGGTCCGTCGATCGAGAGGCCGACCAGAAAGTCGTGCTCCTTGAGGAACTCGCACCAGCGGTCGTCGAGCAGAGTTCCGTTGGTCTGGAGCGAATTCCGGGCCCGCTTCCCTTCCGGGAGGTGCTTCGCCTGAAGCTCGACGACGCGGCAAAAGAAGTCGAGCCCCATCAGGGTCGGCTCGCCCCCCTGGAAGGCGAAGCCGATTTCCCGGACCGCCTCGGGCTGGGCCTCGATGTACTGCCGGACGAACGCTTCGAGCGTCGCGTCCGACATCCTCCACGTTTCGCCCTCCGGATAGAGAGCCTCTTTCTCCAGGTAGAAGCAATACTCGCAACGGAGGTTGCAGATCGGCCCGATCGGCTTGGCGATCACGTGCAGTCCGAGTTGCGACCAGGGGGGAGGAGTCATCGTGAGCGGAGATTGAGTTCAAGGGCGCGCGGGGAGCGAATTTTCAGATCGGGGCCACGGAGACATCGAGTCACCACGGAGGCACGGAGAGCACGGAGGACATCGAGAGGCGAGATCCCCAGTCGAGGTGCGGCAGTACAACTGCCGCACCAACTGGAAAGACCATCCGCCTGTTGTAGCATCTTGGACGAGCGGGTCTCGTACCTGGCTGGATACCTCCTTACCTTTTCCCTCCGCCTTCTCCGTGTCTCCGTGGTGTATCTCCCCGCCTG
>JBDRTC010000843.1:0-3143 GCA_043824335.1 Planctomycetota bacterium
GCTGACGGAGCCCGTGTCAAATCTCGGCGAGGCGGGCCGCGCCGGAGCCGCCCCGATGGAAGCCCGGCTCACCCTCGATTTCCCAGAGCAGTTCAAGCTCGAACACTCCCAACTCATGGCCAGAGGCGGCCTGGGTCGGTACTGCACGCCCGAACTGGCGGGCCTCCGCGTCACGATCCCCGAAAACACTGATGGGGGCTACAATACCTACGACTCAAAGATTGTCGTGAAAGGAGATTTCGAGATCACCGCCGGCTTTACGATCCTGGACCTCCCACGGCCGGAACAAGGCTTCGGCGCCGGGCAGAGAATCTCGATCGAAGACTCCCGAGGGGAGCGGGCCGCCGTGCAAAGGCTGAACCGCGAGCGCGAGGGACACGTCTTCGTAGCCTACCACGGCCCGATCCAAGAGGACGGCACCCGCGAGCATATCGTGGAGATGGTCGCGACGGGGGGCAACTCAGGGTGGCTGCGTCTGAAGCGGGAGGGCTCGACGCTGAGCTACCTGGCCGCGGAAGCCGGGAGCGACCATTTCACGCGGTTCTACGAGTCGGAGTTTCCCAACGACGTGGCCAAGCTCCAGCTTGTCGTCCAGACCGGCGGATCGCCCACCGGCGTCGATGTGGTCTGGACCTCCTTGGACGTGCGGGCGGAGGAACTGGTCGGCGGCCCGCTGGCGGAGTAGGTCCCGCCGAACGATGATTGGCAAAGGGCGACCGATGAATAACTTCCCGATTTCCGGTTGGTGCGGCAGTTGTACTGCCGCACCTCGGCTGGGGCAGCAGTACAACTGCTGCCCCAACAAAGCCAAGATTCTTCGGCCGCCCCTAAGTAATGAGTGAGTCGCTGCCATGGCTTCCCGATGGTTTTGCAGAGTGTTCGGCCGAGAGATGGGGCCGCTGGGTCTTGAGGACCTGGCCCGGATGGCCCGATCGGGCACGCTTACCGAGGACGACCGCGTGCGCCGGGAGGGGAGCAACGACTGGATTCCGGCCCGGAAGATCAAGGGCTTGTTCGGCGCCGCGGCGGGCGGGCGGGCCGAAGCCGTCCCACCAGTCTCTAAGCGTGATTCGGCGCCCCCAGCGGCCGACGGTGGGCCGAACGGGGTCGAGCCTTCGTCGCGACACGCGCGTCGTATCCGAAGGCGCCGCTTGCTTTGCGGCAGTGGCATCGTCCTTGCCGTCGTGGCAGCCATCGTGGTGGCGTCGGTTTGCCGGTCGAAGAGGACATCCGGATCTCACGTGCCGGGTGGTGAGGCCGCGGACCTGGCAGCTCAGTTTACCCAGGATTTCCGCGAGCGGTTCGAACCGCAGTATATCCAACTCGTGGGAGGGGCTCGTCCGGATCAGCACTGCAAGATTGAACGGACAGGTCTTCGTCTGTTCATCCCCGACGCCTCCGAAGTGGGCTACTGCGCTGCCAGCGCAAGGATCGTCGTTAAGGGAGATTTCGAAATCACGGTCGGCTTCACGATTCTTGACTTGCCCAAGCCCAAAGCAGGCTTCGGTGCCGGACTGCTTCTCTCGGTCGAGGATTCCCAAGGGGAACGGGCCGCTGTCCAGAGGCTCCATCGGGAAAAGGAGGGGCACGTCTTTGCGAGCTATCGGGGCGTGCTCGGCGAGGACGGTTCCTACCAGCACCACGCCCGGCTGCAGCCGACCGCGGCCACGTCGGGGTGGTTCCGACTGCGAAGGGTGGGCACGACGATCCAGTTTCAAGTGGCTGACGCCGACGCCGACCACTTCACCAACATCCACGAGGCGGAGTTCACCGAAGACGACGTCGCCAAGCTCCGTCTCGCCGCTCAAACCGGAGGCTCGCCCACCGGCGTCGACGTGGTCTGGACCTACTTGGACGTCCGGGCGGAAGAGTTGGAGGGCGGTTTTCAGGAATCCGGCGGGCCAAAGACCTGGCGGTTCGTCGCCGTGGTTTCTCTTACGGTCATCTTGCTTGGGGGCGCGGGCGCGGCATTCTGGATTTGGACGGCGCGCCGAGCGCAGCTTCGGCCGGCTCCGCCGCTCGACCCGCCGAAAAAAACCTGATCGAGGAAGGGAGCGTATGCCATGATCCATCGCAGGAATCTCGGGTTCACGCTGGTCGAGCTGCTCGTAGTCATTACCATCATCGGGATCCTGGTGGGCCTGTTGCTTCCCGCGGTTCAGATGGCCCGGGAAGCGGGTCGCCGTACGAGGTGCACGAACAATCTGAAGCAGATCGGTATCGCGTTGACGGCCTACCAGGGCGTTTACGGCGTCTATCCGTTCGGCGTAGGTCTGGGACCGGCCGGACCGGTGGACGCTTTTGTGTCGCCGCTGACTCGACGATTCTCGCTTCACTCGCAGCTCTTGCCGTATGTGGAACAGAACAACGTCTACGAACTGCTCGATTTCTCCGTTGCCCCGTTCTTTCCCGATGCGAGCGGGGACCCGGCAATCGTGACGGGTAACCGCCCGAACGAAGAGGCGGCGCAAGTGACGGTTCCCATCTTCCTCTGCCCCTCCGATTCCAATCGGCTCAATCGGCCCTGGGGCCCGAACAACTACCGCTCCTGTAACGGAAGCTCCTGGTCGGGGCGCGCCGGAAACGGGATGTTCGGTCAGGCGACCGCGATTCGCCCGGCCGACGTGCGAGACGGCCTCTCCAACTCCGCAGCCTTCAGCGAGCGAGTGCTGGGCGACGACGACGACGGCCACGTCGACCTCGACTCCGATCTCTTTGGACTCCAGGCTCCCTGGACCGAAGAAACCTTGCGCGACTGGTGCCTCGAATTGACGGAGGCCGAGGCGGCGACCCTCGTCATCCACGATTCCAACGGCGGGATGACCTGGCTGGAGGGAAACATGAACTGGACGCGGTACAACCACCTGCTCCCCCCCGGCCGGCAAAGCTGTAAGGGCTTTCTGACCTGGAACGGCGTGGCCATGACCGCCAATAGCCATCATCCGCAGGGCGTCCATTTACTCCTCGGCGACGGCTCCGTACGGTTCGTGGCCGAAACCGTCGACGTCGACGTCTGGCATGCTCTGGGGACCATCGCCGGCGGCGAAACGCTGAGCCAGGAAGCGTTCTAGCAGCCCGTTGAAAATGGGTGCCACTGCTGGCTTGCCCAGCAGTGCCGTGCAAATTCTCCGGAGAATCACTGC
>JBDRTC010000844.1:0-7087 GCA_043824335.1 Planctomycetota bacterium
AGATCGTGGACGAGCACCATCTTGACGGCTCGGGCCAAGTCAAGGTCCGGCTCGGCCGCGTATTCCGGCAACAGGACCGCCATCACGGCAAGATGCCACGAATGCTCGGCGTCGTTTTCGCGGCGCGACCCGTCCATCAGCCAGGTCTGGCGGAACACCCCTTTCAGCTTGTCGATCTCGATCAGGAATTCGATCTGGCGCCGAAATCGATCGTTGTCGGGCATGGAATCGCGAACTCGGCAGTCCCGAAGGGACGACAGTCAATAGCCGGGGGCGTAAGCCCCTGGCGCGAGGACAGAACACAAGCCGGAGCCCCGGAGGGGCGGTACGACGTGCGTATCGCCCCTCCGGGGCTTGCCGGATGTATTATACACATTCACCAGGGGCTCACACCCCTGGCTATTGACTGTCGCCGCGTTGCGGCTCAACTCCCAGTTGGGGCAGCAGTTGTACTGCTGCCCCAGCCGAGGTGCGGCAGTGCAACTGCCGCACCAACTGAAAATCGGCAAGCTATTGATCGTCCGATCCTCAGCCCGCCAGGGCCACGGCCACATCCGCTTTGGCGTCTTCGCCGGTGAGGCGGAGGTCGTAGTTTTCCTGGAGGACCTTGAACACGTTGGGCGAGATGAAGGCGGGCGGCTTGGGGCCGATGGTGATGCCCTTGACGCCCAGGTAGAGCAGGGTCAAGAGGACCGCCACGGCCTTCTGCTCGAACCAGGAGACGACCAGCGTCAGCGGCAACTCGTTCACCGAGCAGCCAAAGGCTTCCGAGAGGGCCACGGCCACTTTGATCGCCCCGTAGGCGTCGTTGCACTGGCCCATGTCCAGAAGCCGCGGCAGGCCCAATAGCTCGCCGTAATCATGGTTGCGGATGCGGTACTTGCCGCAGCCGAGGGTGAGGATGAACGAATCCGCCGGGGCGGCCTGGGCGTAGTCGCTAAAGTAGTTCCGGCCGGTTTCGGCCCCGTCGCAGCCGCCGATGAGGAAGAAGTGGCTGATCTTGCCGTCCTTGACCGCCTGGACGATCGTCTCGGCCGCGCCCAGGATCACGCTGTGGTGGAAGCCGATGGTCGACTTCGGCCCCGGCGCGTCGGGAAGGGGCAGGCACGACTGAGCCTTGGCCACGACCGGGGAAAAATCGTCGTCGATGATCCGCACTCCGCCCGGCACGGCGGTTGAGCGTGTGGAAAAAACCCGATCGGCGTAGCTCGGCTTGGGGGTCAGCAAACAGTTGGTCGTGGCCAGGATGGGACCGGAAAAGGCCTCGAACTCCCGCTTCTGCTCCTGCCACGCCCCGCCGTAATGGCCGGCCAGGTTGGGGTGCTCGCGGAGTTTTGGGTACATGTGGGCGGGGAGCATTTCGCCGTGGGTGTAGACCTTCACGTCGGTGCCCTTCGACGCGGCGAGCAGATTTTCCAGATCGAGCATGTCGTGTCCGGTAACCAGAATGCCAGGCCCGGCGGAGGTGCCTTCCTGGACGGCGGTCGGCGCGGGATCGCCGTATCGCTCGACGTGCCCCTCGTCCAACATCTCCATGACGCGAAGGTTCTGCTTGCCGCACTCCAGCACCATGCCGAGGAGCGAATCCATGTCGAAATTCACGTTGGTCACGGTGGCGAACAGGGCCTCTTCGATGAAGGCACTGACGTTCTCGTCGGTCTTCCCCAGCCGCCGGGCGTGATGGGCGTAGGCCGCCATCCCTTTCAGCCCGTAAAGCAGCGTCTCCTGGAGCGACTGCACGTCTTCGTTCTTTCCGCACACACCCACCCTGGCCGTACAACCGGTGCCCTGGGCCGTTTGCTCACACTGGTTACAGAACATCGAATCTCCTCCTGCTTATTGCCAAGAGTGGGGTTATCGGCCGGGTTGGCCGCGGGATCGCGTCTGGCTGTCTCCAAAAGCCCTTCTTATAATACGCTTTGCGACAGGACACGCCTTGATCTGGGTCAAGGGCCGTGGAAAAACTCGATGAGATTCTCGCGGAGAGCCCGACGTGTCGTTGAACGTGGCCGAAATCCTCGATGGCTGCCGGCTCTTTTCTGCGGTCGAGCCGGCCGGGTTCCAGCGGTTGGTGACGATCGCCCAAATTGCCAAATTTCGCAAAGGACAGGTGGTCTTCCGAGACGGTCAGGCGTGCCCCGGCGTGTTTGTGGTCGGTAGCGGGCTGGTCCGGGTCTACAAGACGGGCGCCCAGGGGAAGGAGCACGTGCTGCACATGGTCGGGCCGGGCCAGACGTTCGCGGAGGTGGCTGCCGTGGGGGGGTTCAACGTCCCCGCCAGTGCCGAGGCCGTGGCCCCCACCACCTGCGCCCTCTTGCCGTTGGCACGGTTCCGCAAGGCGCTGGAGGAAGATCATGCCCTTTGTCTGGGCATGATGAGCGGACTGACCCTCTGGGTGCGGCACCTGGTGGGCCTGATGGAAGACGTGGTCTTGCGCGACGCCGCGGGCCGGCTTGCCCAGTATCTGCTCAATTCCGAAGTCGACGGCAACGGCCTTGTCGAGCTTCCCACCCTGAAGCGGCACTTGGCCAGCCACCTGAACCTCACCAGCGAGACCTTTTCCCGCATCCTCCGCCGCCTGGTCGACGCCGGCCTGATCCGCCAGCCCGACCCCAATCGGCTCGAACTGATCGACCGCCACGAGCTCGAAAAGATCGCCGAAGGGCGAGGGCCCAAGATCTGAACCGCAGCGTGTCGGCGTCGCTCCAGCCCCGAAGGGGCGTAATTCGGCAGCCCAGGGCAACGCCCTGGGCAGGCTGAGCGCAGACACGTCAAAGCCCTGCAAGGGCGAAATACCGGGCGTCAGCGCATCCTGTTATTTCGCCCTTTCAGGGCTGCTCAATAGCCCTGCTACCCGACCCAGGGCGTTGCCCTGGGCTGTCGAATTGCGCCCCTTTGGGGCTCGCCGAGGACGCCCCAGTCATCAAGAGGAGTGCAACACACGCTCTCACAGCCGCCACGGCGGTCGCATCGCGCGCTCGAGATAACGGTTGGCCTCTTCGTCGCCGGGGAACACTTCGCGGGCCGGGTCCCACTGGAGCTTGCGGCCGGTCCAATGGGCGATGCTGCCGAGGTGCGAGACGATGGTCGAGCCGCAGCCGGTCGCCGCGTCGCACACGGCCTGCTCGCGCGTCTTGATGCACTCCAGCCAGTTCTGGTGATGGTTATTGACCGGGTGCCACGCCTCGGGGAGCGGCTCGGGCCGCTGGATGATCTCGGCCGGATAACTCTGCAAAAAGCCCTGGCGGCCCACGTGGATCCAGCCCTTGTCGCCCACGAACAGAGCGCCAAAATTCTGGATGACCGTGGCCGGGTCCCAGCCTTCGGGCACAAAGTGTCTTTGTGGGTCGATTCGCCCGTCGACCACTTGGAGGAGCACGCCGCCTGAGTACTTGTAGGTGAGCGAGGGGACCTCGCCCGTCTCGGGCGGAGTAACTTCGACGGGACCGCTGCCGTCCATGCCGAGCCCCCACTGGACCGTGTCGAACGCGTGGACCGTGTTGCTGCTCAGGTTGCCGCCCCCGAAATCGCGGCAGAAGTGCCATGGCACCACGTGCGGCGGCCGGCCGTAGATATGGAAGCGGCGGTTGAAGGGCCGCCACGGCGCCGGGCCGAGCCAGAGGTCCCAGTCCAATCCCTCGGGCACCGGCTCGGCCGGAAGGCTCACGTCGGCGCTCGTGCCCGGGAAGATGACGTACACGATCTTCACGCTCCCGATGGCCCCGTCCTGGACGAGTTGGCACGCCTTACGGAACTCGGGCGTGGAGCGTTGCTGGAGGCCCGTCTGGAAGACGCGGCCGTACCGCTCGACCACGCGGACCATGGCCTGCCCGTCTTGAACGGTCAACGAGGCGGGCTTCTCACAGTAGATGTCTTTACCTGCCTTGGCCGCCAGAACCGTGGCCGGCCCGTGCCAGCGATCGCCGGTGGCGATCACCACGGCGTCGACGTCTTCCCGGGCGAGAAGCTCGCGGAGATCGTTGTGGGCTTGGCAGCCGCGGTGGCCTCCCGCTTCGGCGGTCTTCAGGGCGTCCTCGCGGCGCCACTGGTCGACGTCGCAGACCCCGACCACCTGCGCCTCGGGATATTGCAGGAAGCACGCCAAGTGCCCACGGCCCATCATCCCGACGCCGATGAAACCGAGCGTGATCCGCTCGCTCGGCGCAACCGCTTCCTCCCCTCCCAAAACGGAAGACGCAACGACGTACGGTGCCGCCGCAGAAGCCGCGGCGCGCTTCAAAAAACCACGGCGAGTTACGTTCATCCCTTGCCTCGGCATGGAAAGCCTCCTGTGTTGGATCTGCGCGGCAAGTCGACGGAAATCTCTCCACCGACGTTGGTGCGGCAGTTGTATTGCCGCACCTTTGGCCTCGGGGAGGGGCAGCAGTGCAACTGCTACCCCAACGGTCGTGGGTCTCGCTTCGCTTGACCCACCCCACGTTTCGTGCAAACACTTCCGGACCCCTATCGAGCCGGGAATACTCCCGATCCACTTGCGTGTCTATTCTCTCCACCGCGACCGCTTGTGTAAACCACTCGGCCGGCGGAATCACGGCGGGGATTTGCGGAGCCTTGGTCGAGCGTTTAGAATACGGGCACGTCTTCCGCCGGCGTGGCCGGGAGCATGTCCGTCTGGAGGGGCCCGTGAAGAGGGAGAAACCGCCAATGAGACGGTTGCCATTGCTTGTTGCTTTTGTGGGGGCATACGTGCTTTCGGCCGGCGCGTTCGGCGCCGACTGGCCACAGTACCGGCACGACGCGAGCCGCAGCGCGGCCTCGGAGGAGTCGCTCTCCGCGAGCCTGCACCTTGCGTGGACACGCGAGATGCCGGCCCCCCGGCCCGCCTTTCCCACGGAAATCCGGCTCCGCTACGACGCGACCTATGAGCCGGTCGTTTTGGGCAAGACGATGTTCGTCCCTTCCATGGTCACCGACAGCGTGACCGCCCTGGATACGGAAACGGGCCAAGAGCGGTGGCGGTTCTTCGCCGAGGGGCCCGTCCGGCTCGCGCCCGTGGCGTGGCAGGACAAGGTCTACTTCGTTTCCGACGACGGGCATCTCTACTGCGTCGCCGCGGCCGACGGAAAACTGCTCTGGAAATTCCGCGGACTGCCTGCCGACCGGGAAGACCGCAAGGTGATGGGGAACGAGCGGCTCATCTCCCTCTTTCCCGCCCGAGGTGGTCCGGTTCTGGCCGACGGCGTGGTCTATTTCGGCGCCGGCATCTGGTCGGGGGAAGGCGTTTTTGTGTACGCCGTCGACGCGAACTCCGGAGAGGCGATCTGGTCGAACACCGACAGCGACCGAATCGAGAAGGCCAACATGGACCACGGCGTAGGATACTTTGCCGGCCTCTCGCCGCAGGGGCACATGGCGATCGTCGACGGCAAGCTCGTCGTCCCCTGCGGCGCCCAGCTTCCGGCGATCATGGACCTCAAGACCGGCAAGCTCGACACCTATACCATGGGTTGGGGCGGACGCGTCGGGCTCGCCAAGGGGACGACGTTCGTGGCCGGCGCCGGCAAATATCTGCTCCATGGCGGCGACCTGTACGACATCCGCGAGCCGAACCAGGAACGGTTTCCCGAGCCGCAGGCCAACGACTTCAAGAGCATGCTCTACCTGGCCGGCCTCACGCGGCTCCAGATCGACCGAACCAACCAAAAGGGCCTCGGTGAGTTCCGGGAGCCCGTTCTCACCAGCGACGCCATGTACTTCCAGCAGGACGGCGTCACGGCCTGCGATCTCACCAAGCCCACGCTCGAAGAGAGAGCGGCATCGGAAATCCCGGAATACCGCAAGAACGATCAATATCCCGACAAAACGAAGGCCACGTTCCCTGAGCTGTGGAAGCTCGCGTCGAAGTCGAGAGTCCACGTCAAGGCGGGGGACCGCCTCTACTGCGGCCGGGCCGGCACGATCGAAGCCGTCGAGATTCCCAAGGAAGGTGAAGAGGCCAAAATCGCCTGGCAGGCCGAGATCCAGGGGACGCCGCACCGAATGCTGGCCGCCGACGGCAAGCTGTTCGTCGTCACCCGGGAAGGACGCATCCACGCGTTCGGACCCGAAAAGCCGGCGGAACCGCTCGTCCACGCAAAGCCGAGTGCCGAGGCGCCGGAAGCCGATGTCTGGACCGAGCGGGCCGCCGGAGTCCTCAAGACGACCGAAACGGTCAACGGTTACGTGGTCGTGCTCGGGATCGGCTCGGGCCGCCTGGCCGAAGAACTTGTCCGTCAGTCGAAGTGCGACGTGATCGCCGTCGATCCCGACGCCGACAAAGTCGCCGGGCTCCGCGCGCAATTCCAGCAGGCCGGGCTCTACGGCTCGCGGATCGCCATCCACGTGGGCGATCCTCTCTCCTATCCACTGCCTCCCTACGTGGCCAGCCTGATCGTTTCGGAGGATCGGGCGCTCTTGGGCGGCGCGGTCGACCAGGCGCTGGCGAAAACCCTGTTTCGTCTCCTGCGCCCCTACGGCGGCACGGCATGCCTGCCGATGTCGGCCGACGATCCAAAAGCGTTTGCCGAGGCGGTCGCCGCCTGCGAGCTTCCGGGGGCCGCCTTCCGACAAACGGAGCACCTTGCCTGGCTCACCCGCGGCGGACCGCTTGCAGACTCGGCGAACTGGTCGCACCACGCGGCCAACGCGGCAAACACCGGCGCCTCGACGGACCGCTTCGTCAAAGCGCCCTTGAGCCGGCTCTGGTTCGACAGCTCCTTCCGCTGGTTCAGAACGCCCGGCACCACGGCCGTGCGGGTCGCCGCCGGGCGTGTTCTGGTGAAGACAGCCGACAAACTCTACGCGATCGACGTCTACACGGGCCACCACCTCTGGGAAACGGGCGTCACCCCTTCGCCTGATGCCGACGGCGGAATGGTCGCCCTCGACGACGCCGTCTATCTGGCCAGCGGCCGATCGTGCCTGGTCCTCGATCCGGCCAGCGGCAAGAAATCCGGCCAGATCGATCTGCCCGAGGGCGTGGAGGGACGCTGGACGAACCTCCGCGCGGCCGGCGACCAACTCGTGGGCTCCACGGGTAAGACCCTTGTCGCGATGAACCGCCAAAGCGGCCAGTTGCTCTGGCGAC
>JBDRTC010000845.1:0-3072 GCA_043824335.1 Planctomycetota bacterium
CACGCCCACCGTTGGGTTGACTCGGAAAGGCGAGACGCTGTTCTTGCGGATCCACTTCGTTACTCGACCGGGGCCGCTCTCGCGCCGCCACAGGATCGTATTCGGCCTTCAGGCGACGCCCACCAAACCCATGCCCGACGGATGGCGACGCTGGACCGGGCTGAAGAACGTCGAGGGCTCCCGGCCGGTTCGCTGGCTGGGATCGAACTACTATTGGGGTGGCCTCTCCTACGACGTCTATCCCTACAAATACCGGTTTGACTATTTCGACAAGCTCGCCGAAGCTCGCCATACCGGCCAGCCGGACCAAGAGTTTATGGCCGACTGGATGCGGATGGTGGCCAGTGAACTTGCGCCGGAGGGGAGCGAGCGCTACGAGTTTTGGAAAGCCCACGTCAACGCGGGATTTCACGCCGCGCGATCGACACCGTGGAGCGAAGCCCATCGGCTCTTCGGCTATACCAACCCTCGCGGCGCCGGATTCCACGTACCCGAGTTCGCCACGTTTCAGGACGAATGGCTGCGTTTCGAGTGGTTCAATCGGAATTGGGGGAAGGACGCGTCGGTGGGTTACGACCTGAGCCCCTGTCTGAGCTTCCAGGACTATGCCCTCTGGCACTACCGCGAGATGTTGCGCTGCTTCGACGGCCTCCGATCACGCTTTCGCACATGACCAACACGATGATCGTGCCCGTCTGCAGCTTCCTCAACTGTACGATGGACTGGGAGTGGAAATATGGATATGACGATTTCCAGGACCGTTTTTCCGCCGACCTGACCGTGGCGGAATCGATTGGCCGGCAGGTCGGCGCCTGGCCCACCATCCTGGCCGGCGGTCATCCGGATCCGGCCGATCCACGAGTCGACTTCATGTACCGTACACGGCTGGGAGTGACGCTGGTCCATGAAATCCAAACCTTCGATTATCGGCCCGAGCGCGATCGGGAGATTTACCGAAAGCTGTTCGAGTTCGGTTATGGATCCGATCGGTGCAAGGTGTTCAACTACTGGCATCCGGGACATCCGGTCACCGTTGAGGGGATAGATGCCCGGACTCTCGTCGTATCCAAGCCGGGGGAGGCGATCGTTGTAGTGACCGACTACGGCGACGGTGGCCGGGGTCGCGTGCAACTCGATCTGGATTCCCTCGGTCTGGACGAAGATATAGGGGCCACCTGCCTGGAGACCGGCCAATCAATCGAACGGGATAGCCCCGGGGTGTTTGTTCTCGATCTGAAAAAACACGACTTTCGCATCCTTCACGTGAAACGATGAAGAAGCATTCGCTTAACTTGCTCGGCCGGATCTGTTTTCTCCTGGCCCTATTCGCGCCGTGTCATATATCGATTGCCGTGGAGCCGGAATGGCCCTATTTGGTGCCCGAATTGGCCCGGCTGATGGAGAGCGTTACCTTTCACGTCGGCTTCGACGACGCCGACATGATGCCCGAGATGGCCGAAGGACCCGAGTATGCGCCTAACGTCTTCGGTACCCGTGACAAGCCCACCGAGTCGCCACGGTTTACCAAAGGGCTGATCGGCAAAGCCCTGGTTTTGGGCACCGGTGGAGCCGTTTATCCCCGCGTGGGGAACGTCTTGCTGGAAAAGCGGGGTGCGTTGGCCATCTGGATCAAACCCGAGGACTGGCGCCGCCCGCGTGACGCCAACTGTGTGTTTGTGATGACGTCAAACGCAACTTTCTACCTTGAGCGGCAAGGCCCGGACCTTCACGACGATGGCCGCGTTCGTCGCCACGAGGGTATCTTCTATATTACCCAGGCACCCGGTTCCCGCTCGACGATGCTCAACGGCGGTTCTGACTGGGTTGACGGCGACTGGTATCTTCTGGTGGCCAACTGGTCGTGGCCCACGATGGAACTGAGTGTTAACGGCCAACCCTTCCAGGTTCGCTCTCTGTCGGATGCACCGGGCGAAAAGGCCTTTGGCAGTCTCGTGGTCGGCGACCGTAGCGGCAATCATCGAGGGCTTCTGGACGAAGTGCTCGCCTTTCGCCGTCCGCTGGCGCACGAGGAAGTGCTTCTGCTATGGGAACTTGGAATGCGTCAAGCCGGGAAATAGCAGCACCATGAGAATGCAGTTAACCTTACCGATTCTATTGACAGGTTTCCTCGTCGCCCCGGAATCGGTGCCGGCGAGCGAGCTGGTCGAACATGGTTTCGACTATTTTCTACGGAAACACTACATGGTCAGGCCGGCTGGTCGAACGACTGAACGTCGATCAGCGATTCCACGGCAAAATGCTTGGCAACATGTTGTGCATACCGGCTCACCATGTTTCTGACGGACTGCGACAAATCAGAGGATTGAAGGAAAAGAACTCGCTCTCTCTTGGGCGGGCAAAAAAGCCACGCGCCAGCGTTCGTGACCGCAGGCCATCGCTTGACTCTGAAGGCCACGATGTTTGGCTTGTCTCATGCGCAACGAGTTGCTGGGACCCGACGGCCACGGGAATGTATCCGGAAAAGCCAACGTTCGATTTTCGGGTGCCTGGGCAGACGGATTGGTGAGGGTCCAACCGTCCACTTGCAGACAACGCTGCGGCACGCGACAATGCCATCGGGCACTCTCGTTCCAGCGCCGCACAGCCACTACCAACACCTTGCCACTTTCCATCCACCAAGATTCCAGTTCACGGTGAACCGTTGCGCATCAAAGTGTTTGATGATACGGACTGCCATAGCCTTCTGAAGACGGCGCGGTAACATGCTGACGCATCGGAAAGTTCTGCTATGCATATCGACTCGATAATTGTCGGCGTTTATTTTGTCTTGGTGTTCATCGCCGGTTTTTTCGTTAGCCGATACCACAAGAACTCGACTGCCGGGGAATTCATTACGGGCGGACATGATAGAACATGGTACCAGATTGCATTCGCTTTGTTCGCCATGGCCGCCGATCCCGCCATTCTTAGCCCAACTTCCGCACCCCGGTCCGTAATCCCCCGTATTTTGTAGGGTCGGGCGGGTTTTTCAGTCACTAGGCAAATCCCTACGCAGAGGGGGTCCAGGTCTTCTTCGGCTTCATCACTTCGGGTGGGACGTGCAACAGCCGG
>JBDRTC010000846.1:0-2693 GCA_043824335.1 Planctomycetota bacterium
GGCCATCCGATCGGGTAGTCATCGGCAACGAGCCCGAACAGCTGACCCAAACAATCGGGGTTCTCGTACACGCCGATCTCATAGGCCGTCATCCAGACACCGGGGGCGTGGGGCAGCGGGATCAGCACCCCGCCGGGCTCATCGACGAGCCCGTTGCAGTTGTTGTCTATCCCGTCGATCGCCAGGGGACCGGCCTCGGCGGTCAAGACAGGGACTGCGTCCTCGTCGGTCTGGCCGTCGCAGTCGTTGTCCGCCCCGTCGCAGGCCTCCAGCCCGCCGTTGGACTTGACGCAACCCGGCTCGCAGCGCCCGTGGATCGTGCAGCGAAAACCCACCCGGCAGTCCGCATCGGTGGCGCAGTCGAAGGTGCACTGGCCGGCCACGCAGTAGCGCCCGGCCGGACAGTCCGCGTCGGCGGCGCAGTCCGGCCCGGATCCGCCGCAGGCGGCCGCCAGCAGGCTCAGTCCAATCAATGCAATCAGGGAACGCATGCCGTCTGCGAGTTTAGCCCAAATGACCCGTCAGCAGGTCAAGCATCGGCACTCAGGAAGCGACCCGGTTGCGCCCGGCGTTCTTGGCCGCGTAGAGCTTTTCGTCAGCGGCCCGCAGAAAGTTGTCTGGATCGGCCGCCATGGGCGACAGCTCGGCCGCCCCCAGGGAGATGGTCACCGGGATGTGGGTGCCGGCAAACTCGAACTTGTGCTGCTCGACCATCCGGCGGGCCTTCTCGGCGATGGTGGTGGCGGTCGATAGGCCGGTTTCGGGCAGCACGACGACGAACTCCTCGCCGCCATAGCGCGCGAGCAACTCTTCGCGGCGCACCAGCTTTCCGAGAACGGCGCTCATGTCCCTCAGGATGTGATCGCCGGCCAGGTGGCCATAGGCGTCGTTGATATTCTTGAAGTGATCGAGATCGAGCATGATCACGGCCAGGGGCCGACCGAAACGGATGGCGCGCGAGATCTCGCGCTCCAGGAACTCCAGCAGGTAGCGCTTGTTGGCCACCTGGGTCAAGCCGTCGGTGATGGTCATCCGATAGATCTCTTCGTGGTACAGCCCCTCGATGTTGCCCCCGCTGACGAACTTGAAGATCACCCCGCCGATCTTGAGCAGATCCCCGTGGCGCAGCCGCTCGCGATCGATGGGAACATCGTTGAGGAAGGTGCCGTTGGTGCTCTTGAGATCTTCTACGAAAGTCGCCGAGCGTACCTTCTCGAGCTTGCAGTGGGAGCGGGAGACGTTCTCCTGGTCCAGGGTGATGGTGCAGGCCGGATCGCGTCCGATGGTGATGACCGTCTCGGTGACCCGGTAGTTCTTGCCCAGGTTTGGGCCGAGGATTTCGATCAAAATGCTCTCGGTCCGCGTAGGCGGGCGCTGAATTTCAGCCAAATCCGCCTTGCGGGTTTCATCGTCCGACATGGGACCGTTCGGCGGACGCCCGTGACTCATTCCGGGATTATAGGGACCTTGGGGCCGGCAGTTCAAGAAAGCATCAACAATGAACCCCTATCTATTCGGTTTTTTTGCCATATCAGAATAGCCATGTTAGGCTCGCCGCGACATGGGTTCGTTCCGTGACCACGCCAGGCCGCTCGAGCGAAAGCGTTCCCGCCACAGGAGCCATTTCATCTGGCCACTGTTGATGGTCACGCTTTTGGGGTTGAACGTCTATCTCTTCGCCTTTCGCGGCTTGCCTTCGACCCACGGCGACCCCGGCCGGGGGCGACCCGGATCAGGCGAGACGACCACCGCGACGCAGCCAGCAGAAGATCGCTTCGTGAGTCCCCTGGGTGAGATGCGCGGGGTGGCGGGCAGCCGGGGGGAATCCGATCCGGATGTGTCGAACCAGGCTGCCGCCTCGCTACCCCCCAGCCAGCTGCGCCTGGCCGCAAGCGCGTTGAGCTGGGCCGGGGTCCGCTTCGACCTGGCGCGGGCCAAGGGTGTGGCCGGACAGCGAAGCATGGAGCAGTGGTGTCACCAGGCCTCGGGCGCCATGGCCCAGGGAGACACCTTCACCACGGCCCTGACCCGCCAGGGAATACAAACCAGCCAAGTCGTCGCGCTGATCGAAGCCCTCAAGCCGGTTTTCAACTTTCGCCAATGCCGCAACGGTGAGCGCTTCGAGGCATTGCTCCGGCCCGACGGCAAGCTCCATCGGTTTGCCTACCGCAAGAGCCCCGAGGTGTCGTACGTCGCCGACCGCAGCGACGGCCGCCTGGTGGGTCGCCGCATGCGACACAAGGCCGAAGTTTCCAGCGTGCCGGTGACGGTCCGGATCCAGGGATCGCTCTGGCAGTCGCTGACCGGCCTCGAACAACGGGCCAACCTGGTGGCCATGATCGTCGACATCTTCGCCTGGGACATCGACTTCTACGTCGACACCCACCCGGGCGACACCATCCGACTGATCATCGAGCGCCACACGGTCGATGGACGGCACGCCCGCTGGGGGCGCATCCTGGCCGCCGAGTACGCGGGCGATATCGGGGTCCACCGGGCGTTCTGGTACGACGCCACCGGAGGCAAGCCCGAGCAGGAGGGCACCCAACGCTACTTCGACTCCCAGGGTGACAGTCTTCGCAAGGCCTTCCTCAAATCGCAGCTCATGTTCGCCCGTGTCTCCGCTCGATACGGCATGCTCGTGCACCCTGTTATTTGTGTCAACAAGATGCACTACGGCATCGACTTCTCGG
>JBDRTC010000847.1:0-7335 GCA_043824335.1 Planctomycetota bacterium
CTCCGCCAAAGCTCCTCGAACGCGCCGTGGCTGTTCGCATCCGAGGTATTCTGCGAAAGAATCGTGGCGATCAACTCATCGAGCACCGGCCCCCTCGGCGGCGCCACCACCGGCCCATACACCTTCTGCAGCCGCCGACAGAGCGCGGCGACTTTCTTGCGTCCCGCTTTGCGGCAAGTGTTGCGATCTGCGGTCATCACAGTATGCCGTTGGGGGCGAGGAACCGCCGCTCGATCTGGGCGTCGCCCGGCACGGCAGCTCAAAAACTCGCATTGAAGTCGTACTTCATGCCGACGCACTTCTCTGCATCCAGCCATCGGACGATCGCCGCCGGGCCGTCGACGAGCCGATCGAACGTCAGATAGTTGATCTGGACGATCAGCCCGGTTCGAGTGACGGCGCCGCGGGCGGAGAAACGCCGCTGGGCGGACTTCACCTCGTCGCCTTCCCGGGGAAGCTGCCCGAGTGGCTCGCCCATGCGCCGGTGCCAATCGGCCATCGCTCGTTCGTGTTCCTCTGCCGCCTGCTCGAGCGCGGGGTCGATTGCCTCGGGATCGGCCGCATTCGCGACAGGCTCGCCGCTCTCTTCGTCCCGCGCCGATTCGTCCTCGTACTCGTGAAGGGGACGCTCCCGAAAAAGCGCGATCACCTCGCGCTCGCTGGGGTCGCTCGTCTGGCTCGCCAGCTCTTCCAAATGCGCCTCCTGGGCACGTGCCCAGAGGTCGTTCAGTTGTTCCTCAAGCCGGTGGGCTTCCTGCTCGTTCCCTTCGTCATGGGCGGCCTCGACCTGCTCCGCGAGTTGGTCGAGTTTTGGATCGTCGTCGTCGCTCGAATCGACCAGCCTGGCGTACATTTGCCGGGCCCGCTCATGCTCGGGCGTCACGCGAAGATCGGGGTGCCACGGGGGAATGAGATTCATGGCGTAGCCCGCGGTGAAGTAGGCGGAAAGCGCCTCTTCCAACCGCGCGGCGGCTTCCTCGTTGGGCGCAATGGCCAGGAGCGAGACGACGTTGAGTCCAGGCTCGTTTGCGACGCGTACGTTGATCGTTTCCCGCGCAAGCCGCGCCTTCCACTGCTCTTGGTCGTCGTCGTCTTCGCCCGGCACGGACAGCAAGAGCGACTGCCCGAACCGCACGAGCGTCATCTCCGGCGGCACTTCTCCGGCCAGCGCATCGAACACCGTCTTTGCTCGGGCCGGATCGCGGAAGGTTGCGACGAGCGTCTTTTCCGGCAGCGAGAAGTCCGGGGCTTCCGCGGCGCGGGTCTCGATGTGTGCCACGTCGACCGGGTTCTGCGGGGCGGAGGCGGCTGCGGTCAGGAAGTCGCCCAGATCGACGTGCTGGGCAACCACGAAAACCGCCGCAAACACCAAAGCAAACAAAAAGGCCCCCAGGTGAACGCCGGCCAGGAACAAGCTGGCCAGGCAGCCGGGCGGCCGGGCGTTGATCGCCTCGAAAGCCTGCACGGTGATCGTTGCCAGGTTCTTGTCCGAAAGCGACGCGGGGAACGACCGCCGGACCTCCTCGACGATGAGGCCGGCCGTTTCCGGCGGGATCGACTGGGCGTCGGCCGAGGCGGCCGGCACGCCGCGGCTCTTGAGCGTTTCAACCACGCGGGAAAGCCGAAAGGCCGTGGGAAGGCCCATCAGCATGAGGATGCCGAAAACGAGCAGGATGTAGTCGCCGATCAAGGCCGCGCCGAGAATCAGCGCCGCCACGGCGAGCACGCGGAAGCCCGCGTCGAGCACGTAGTGGCGCGAGAAAATGACCGAGTGCATCACCCAGCCGCCGTCGAGCGGGAGAATCGGCAGCAGGTTCAGGCCGTTGAGAATCAAGGCCAGCACGGCGGCGTCGATCAGCAGTGGCACGTCGACGATCAGCCCCGCAACGCCCGCCACGGCGGCCAGCAGCAGCCCCGGCAGCGGGCCCATCAGCGAAACGATCGTCTTCTTCCAGCCCGCCACGTTATAGTGCTGCCCGGAAACCGCCGCGCCGAAAAGCGGAATGAAGAACATGCGGACGTTGCGATACCGGAACAACCGCATCGCCACGTAGTGTCCCAGCTCGTGCAAAAACAAGATGGGCAAGAGCAGCAACAGAAACTCCCACGACCATCGCGCCGCGCCGAGGGCCACGAACAGGGCCACCGAGACGCCGAGGATCAAAAGCGCGTTCACCCACCCTGGGCTCTTCTTCTCCTGCCGCCCAATCTCGGCCAGCACGGCCTCGTTCCGGGGATCTTCCACGGGCGTTGGTTCGATGGGGATGTCCGTCGCCATGGCCGCCTATCGCTCCTCTGCCTTCAAGGGCACGCGGGGTCATGCCTCTTTCGCTGTCACGACATGGTCGTAGCGATGGGTTGGATTCGGTCGCCCCGGGCTCAGACAACGCCAAGCCCGAGGGGTCGCCGAAATGCGACCCTTGCTGGTCGAGTCAAGTACCTCGCGGACCACCTCTTCGAGTGCTTCCGGTGACATTTGAACGCGAGCATTGAGGGTTAACCGGGCTTCGGAAGCGATCACAGCCGAACCCCGAATGCTGAGGGTGTCGCTCTTGCCAGTCAGGTTGCCCATCAGGAAGTTGTCGCCCGCTTCGACGATGAGCTTAACGTGACCGACCGAGGCCCCCATGCTGTCAAATCGTTGACTTAGACCTTTCAGAAGGCTCTCGGCGAAAACGTTCCATTCCGTTGGCTTCCCACGCAGCACAACGGTGGCATTCAGCCATCCGAGGACGGCCTCGCCTTCGGCATAGACGTCGTAATCCACCTCGGCAAGGTGTCGTCCGGCGTCAGAGCGGGTTGTCACCTCATCGAGCCACGCGTCCAGCCCTTCCCCGGTCTTCACGCTTAGCGTGGATACGGTCGCAGCCGGGCACGCTTGGGCCACCCTCGCCCTCAGCGCCACCAGATCGGATGAAGTCAACTGGTCTGTCTTGCTCACTACAACGATATCCGCTTCTTCGATCTGCTTGCGAAAAATATACGCGGCACTGGGATGCAATTCGGCCGTTCCGCCGTCCAGAATGTCTGCGAGGCGCACGGGTTCAGCCATCACCGACAGGGGGGCGATCACAAGCTCACCCCCCAGACGATCCTTGAGCGGCTGAACAATGGTCGCTGAAAGGTCGGTGCAACTGCCCACCGGCTCGGCAATGAGGACATCGGCCTTCGCTTCAGCACGGACCTTGGACATGGCGTCGATCAAACCCTGAAAATTGCAGCAGAAGCAACTGCCGCTCACCTCTGCAACCTTGACATCACCGCGAGAAAGGAACGCGGTGTCCACGAGTTCGGGTGCCTGATCGTTTGTAATCAGCCCGACGCGTTGGCCGCGGCGGGCGAGCCTCTGGGCGGCCTCCCAAAGCAATGTTGTCTTTCCAGCTCCGAGGAATCCGCCTACCAAAATGAGTCGTGTTGTCATCATGCTGGTCCTTCCACTGTGCTATGGTTGGTCAGCTTCGCAATCGCATCGGTCGGATTGGTGCTTCATGACCGGTTCCAGCACGCGAACGAAGAAGAGCGAGGCGATCATCCCACCTGACAAAGGGGCCAATACGTATACATGGAAGAAACCTCCGACCTGATCGGGAAACGCGGCGTTACCCCATCCCGTAAGCCAGGCTACCAATCGGGGACCCAAATCGCGCGCGGGATTCAGCCCGGCCTGAGTCAGTGGCGCAATGAGGCAGATGATCGAGGTTACCGTCAACCCGATGAACACGGGTGCGAGGGCGTCGTCCGGACGCCCCACGTTGCATCCTTCCGTCAATGCGAAAATCATCAGCACCAACAGGAACGTCCCAAAGGCTTCCGCGCCCATAGCCAACGGCAGGGAAACAACAGCCGTGCTGCCCGGATTGGGATAGTATTCGCCGAACATCATTGCGGTCTTTACCGATTCCGTCGTGCCTCGAATGATGCCGTGGGCATTTTCGTATGCCGCGATTGATGGTGCGAACAGCACATACAATGCCAGACCGGCCAAGATGGCGCCTGCGAACTGAGCAACGAGATAGACTGGCAACTTCCGAACGGACATCCGTGCGCCAACCACCATGGCCAGACTCACTGCAGGGTTGAGATGCGCGCATGACAAATGCCGTGTCAGATAAATCGCGAGGGTTACGCCGATTCCCCACGCCAAGGCCACCTGCATCAGACCTTGATGCGCATCGAATAACACGGAGACCGCGACCGATCCGCATCCGAACAACACCAGCACAAATGTGCCCAACGCTTCGCCACTGAATTCCCTTGGATATTTCATTTCGTCTTTCCTATTGCGAACTTGTTCCCAAGCTCCGCTTGGGACCGAGGTCGCACATGCCGCCGTGCCGGCGGCAGCGAACGAGGGGAGGCACGGCCGGAGCGACCGACCGTGCCTCCCGAGGGTTTACGCGCAGATCAAGAAACTCAGTACTCCCGTTTCTTCGTGATGCCCGGCATCGGGATGGGATACTTGCCGTCGGCCTGAAGCTGCAAGGGGGCCGGGCCGTCCATGGTGAGCTTGTCGACGTCGGGGGCGAACTCGTGGTCCGAGTTGAGGATCTGGTCGAAGGTGATGATCTGGCCGGTGTGGGCGGCCATGCGGCCCATCGAGCTGACGAGGCTCGCCTCGGCGCCCCGCTTGGCCTCGTTGAAGGGCTTGTCGTTACGGATGGCGTCGACCAGGTCGTTCCATTCGTTCTGATACGGATTGCGCTCGGCCGGATCGACTTCGGATTTCCAGATCATGTCGGCGGGGTCCGGCTTCTGGCCCTTGTACGTGCTGGAGGGCAATCCGCAGTCGCCGGAGCTGGAGACGATCGCCGAGCCTTTGGTGCCGTGGGCGTAGCTGGAGTAGATGTTTTCACAACCCGCCATGCAGCGCCCATCCATGATGAGCCTGGCGCCGTCGGCGAAGATGTATTCCACCGAATAGGAATCGAAATTCTGATCGATGGTCGGATTGCCTTGGGGGCTTTGGCGATAATGGCGGCCGCCCAGCGCTTGCGCCTCGATCGGCCAGGCGTCCTTCATCCAGCAACAATGGTCAATGATGTGGATGTAAAAGTCGTTGAAACACCCGCCGCTCGCCCAGAGGAAGCTGTGGAAACGTTGAATCTGCCAGAGCAATTCGCTCGGCTGCCCGGTCCATTTTTCCGAGAACGCGGAGCCCACGGCCCCACTCATCCGGTAGCCGCGCATGTTGACGATGTCGCCGATTTCGCCGTCGCGGATGCGCTCGGCCAGTTGTTCGAGCGCCCGGCTGTGACGGGACATCAGGCCCACTCCCACTTTGAGGTTCTTGGCCACCGACTCCTCGGCGAGCTTGATCATCCGGCGGGTCGTCGGACCATCGGCCGTCACCGGCTTTTCCATGAACACGTGCAGCCCCTTCTCGACGGCGTAGGCAAAATGCACCCATCGGAACGCCAGCGGCGTGGCGAATATCGCCACGTCGCCGGGCTTGAGGCAATCCATGGCCTTCTGGTAGCCGTCGAAGCCGATGAATTTTCGGTCGTCGGGCACGTCGACCCGGTCGGGCATCCGCTTCTTCAGGTTCTCGTAGCTGGCCGTGAGGCGGTTCTCGAAGACGTCGGCCATGGCCACGAGCTTGATCGGGCCGTTCTCGACGGAGATCGCGTTCAAGGCGGCGCCGGTCCCCCGTCCGCCGCAGCCGACCAGGGCCACTCCGATGGTGTTATCTTCCGCCGCGTGGACGTGCGGAACGACCCCCCCCAAAAGGGCCGAGGCCGCGGCCACCCGGCCCGTGTTCTTCAGAAACTCGCGACGCGAATTGGTACTTTTCGTGGTCTCGCTCATAGCGCCTTTCCTCCTACTCGTTGCTGTCCACTCCCGAAACGACGGGGTCACGTTGGCTATATGTTACTGACCGCCCGGCACGATTTCCAGGCCGCCCACCCACGGAGTTTGTCACGGGGCGCTGGAGGCCGCCAGATGCTCCTTCAGGAAGCCGGCCAGTTCTCCCCGGGCGAGATCGTCGGGAGAGCGGAATTTGAGCCGGACCAGGTCGTGCTCGGGCCGCTGGGCGTCGAGGCGCGGATCGTGGCCCAAGGTGGTGACCTGCCCCTGGGTGAAGCGGCCTTTGGGGCCGAAAAGGTCGAGATAGACGGCGTCGAGCTTCTTGGTGCCGACCGCCGCCCAGGCGGTCTTCTTTTGGGGCAGGTGAACGGGCACCACCACCTTGCCCGTCCAGCCGAAACGGCACCCGGGGGCCGTCTCTTCGATCAGCCGGCACAGGTGCTCGAGCACCTCGACGTCCCACCGGACCTGTCCGCCCAACGGGAACCCTCGGCGGAGGAAATGCCACTTACGGCCCAGCACCTTCCAGGGCATCAGGTCCTCGGGCTTCCTGCGGGCGCGGTCGGTGAACCTGGCAAAGCCGTCGATTGCCTGGTCGACGAACTCCCAGAACTCCAGCCGGTCGATCTCGGCGTACCGGTGAACCCGAAGCTCGATCTCCTGCCAGGGGCCGCGCAAGTTCCTGCACTTCACCCGGGGCTCGGTCCCGTAAAGCGGCAGATCGGGGATCTCGTTGAGCGGCTTCAGGTCGAGTCGGTCAACGAGCTTCTCGCGCCGGAAGGTTTGTTTGGCGGTGCGGAACTTTATCTTCAAGAGCCACTCTTCGCCGGTGATCGCGTGGAAGAACCATCCGCTGGACTTCTTGGCCGCCCGGATCTCGACGACGCTGCGCGTGGCCCAGTCGGTTTCGCTGAAGACGTCGGACTGCTCGATGCGATCGATCACGTCGGCCAGGATGCGCCCGTCCCAACGGCACGGGCTGCCGCTGCGGCCCACCCGATCTTTCGTATGCCAGCGGCGGCCGTCGATTTCCCAAGGCATGCGGGCGTCGCGCCCCACGTCGTCGATGTCCAGGTCGCCTTCGCGCACTTTCTGCTCGGCGGCGAAGTCCTGCATTTTCCGTTTGAGAAACGGTCCGGCGGAGAGCACCGGATCGAGGACCTCGCCCGTGTAGGAGCGCAGAATGCCGTTACTCCGACCCTCTCCCGGAGGGAGAGGGAGATGGCGCTTCGACTTCGGCGTCCGTTTCCAACGGCGGGCGTGCTTTACAATGTCCTCGGGCGTTCCCGCCACGACGAGGTAGCCGCCCTCGTCACCCGCCTCGGGGCCCAGGTCGATCACCCAGTCGGCCGTTTTCACCACGTCGAGGTTGTGCTCGATCACGACGACCGTGTTGCCCAGCTCGACCAGGCGGTTCAGCACGTTCAACAGCTTCGCGAGGTCGTCGAAGTGCAGGCCCGTGGTCGGCTCGTCCAGCAGATAAAGGGTTCGCCCCGTATCGGGCCGGGAAAGCTCCGCGGCCAGCTTCAC
>JBDRTC010000848.1:0-4403 GCA_043824335.1 Planctomycetota bacterium
CGTTTTCGCCGTCCCAGCGGATCTTGCGGCCGAGCTTCCAGGCGATGTTCATCAGGTGGCCCGGGTTCGTGGCGTGGTGGCCTTCCTCGACGTCGGCAAGCGGCCTGGTGCGGTTGCGGACGTTCTGGATGAACATCTCCGCGTGGTTGGGGCCGGCGCCGCGGAACTCGTCGATCACCTCGCCCAGCTTCTTGTCGCCTCGGGCTTCGGCGGTGATCGTGTATCCGCCGCGGTCGAGGATCATCGAGGCCTCGGTGCCGAAAAACATCTTGCCGTGCGAGCGCTGCTCGCGTCGGCAACCGCCGCGATAGGTGTACTGGAGCAAAAAGCCCTTCTTGGCCACCGGCCCGGGGCCGTACTCGCAGATGCCGGAGAACGTGTCGGGCCACTGGGTGTTCGTCTCCTCGAAGCACATGAACCCGCCCGAGGCCGTGGCCGAAATCGGCTCCTTCACCCCCATGCACCAGTTGACGATGTCGTAGTGGTGCACGGCCCAGTCGAGCTGCCACCCGCCGCCGAAATCGAAGAACCAGTAGTGATAGGCGATCTTGTTGGGATTGTAGGGTTGCTCGGGCGAGGGGCCGACCCAAAAATCCCAGTCGAGGCTGGGGGGCGGATCGGCGTCGGGCGGGGCGCCGAAGCCGGGATACTGGTAGTCCATGTCCCAGACCTTCACCTCGGAGATCTCGCCCAGCTTGCCCGACTGGATGACCTCCGCCGCCTTGGCATAGTGCTCCCAACTCCGCTGCTGCGTGCCGATTTGCACGACGCGGTCGTATTTCCTGGCGGCCTCGACCGCGGCGCGCCCTTCACCGATCGAGGTGCCCAGCGGTTTTTCGACGTAGACGTCCTTCCCGGCCCGGCACGCATGGATCGTGGGGAGCACGTGCCAGTGGCCGTTGGTGCCGACGATGACCGCGTCGACGTCCTTGTTTTCCAGGAGCTTGCGGAAATCGCGATAGGTCTGGACCTTTTCGCCCCCGGCGTTTTTTTGGGCAGCGGCCAGGCGGGGCTCGTTCACGTCGCAAACGGCGATCATTCGCACGCCCGGCACGGCGATGTGCTCCATCATCACGCCCTGGCCGCGCCCGCCGCAGCCGATCAGAGCCATGTTCACGGTTTCGTTGGGGCCGGGCTTGGCGTCGGCCTCGGCGGCGTAGGTGCGTCCTCCGGCCCAGGTGGCGGCCGCCGCGGCGGCGGTCGTGCCCAGGAATTGTCGTCTCGTCGGTTGTTCGTTCATGTGGCGACCTCTCATTGGTGCGGTGTTAAGCCGCAAGCGGGCGGTGCAAAGCTGCAAGCGACTTGTTGTGTTTGGTTGATTCCTGGTTCGCCTTATTGGGCGATGACGGTGAACATCACGTGCCAGCCGGAGCCGCCGGAAAGGGCGTCGGACGGCTGTTCGGGGTTGTCGACCGGGCCGATCTCGCCGGCACAGTAGCATCCGAACAAGGGAACCTCCTCGCCCAGGGCCTTCTGGATGGCGGCCAACTCCTCCCCATAATCTTTCAGCTTGCTTCTGCGGCCGGCGCAGTTGAAGGCCAGGGCGGCGACCGGTTTGCCTTTCACCGCTTCCAAGGCTTCCCGGGCGGCCTGGTTGGCCGTGGCGATGACCTTCTCGTTTTCATTCGCCTGGCGGCCGGTCAAAGACGCCTCGAAATCGCCGGAGAGCATCACGGCCATGGCGGCGTCTTCGTACACTTTGCCGCCGAAGTAGACGAACGTCTGGCCCGCGTTCTTGTTCACGCAGCCGCCCACGATGGGAAACTGTTTGCCCAACGCCAACTGGACGCCTTCGACGAGGTACTGGTTCTTGGGGGCGTGTGCGTCGGCAATGAGGATGAGCACCCGGTCGCGGTCGGTTCTGCGGAGCTTGCCGGCCAAGTCCTTGCCGGCCTTGTGGAGCCGCTTGCGGACCAGCTCTTGATCCTGCTCGAAGGTCAGCTTCGCCGTGCCCATGTCGGTCACCAGCCGGGCGGAAACGCCAATGCCGTCGCCTCCGATCCCCATCAGGCAAACGGCGTCGAAATCGGTGCAGCCCTCCTGGGTGAACGAGCCGTAGGTGGCCCCGCCCATGACGACCTCGTCGGGCAACACGGAGCAGACGCCTTTGAGCAACTTTTCCTTTTGCTCACGATCTTCAAAGCACTCGGAGATGATCACCGCCTTCAACGCCGCCCGGCCCATGGCCTTCTTGAGCGACTCGGCGGCGGCCTTTCCGGCGGCGGCCGGGTCTTCGTCTTCATCCTCGACCATCACGACCTTCACGACGATGTCGCCCTTTTCGGCGGCAACGGCCGTTTGCGTCGCCCAGGTCGCGCCGATCGCGGAGAGCGCGAAGATCGGCGCCCATTTCAGCATCGAAAGCTCCATGCTGCGGTAACTCATGACATTCCTCTCCTCGACAACAGGTAGGGTGGGTCGAGCAAAGCGAGACCCACGCGGCCAAAGACGTCCCTGGTGGGTCTTCGCTTCGCTCGACCCACCCTACACCTTCCTCCTCAGGTCACGTGTCAGTACTTCGAGGAACACAGTCCCCAGTGGGTTTTGTTGTCAAACGGCGGCTCGTCGCCCCATTTGGCGCCTTGCCACAAGCTCCACGCCAGGCGATTGCGCTCTCCGGGCTCCATTCCCGCCGCCTGGCCCCAATCGCGGATGCCCGAGCCGTCGGGATCGTGAACGAGCACCGAGAGATGGAACTCCCGTCCCTCGCTGGGACGAATCCGATCCCGCATCAGCCGGAAGGGGATGGAACACTCGTAATACGTGACGCCCTCCCGGCGACTCACGGCCACCTCTGCATCCTCATATTCCAACGGGCCCAACTCGCGTGGCTGCTGGCCTTCGGACAACTTCACCCCCGGCTCGGCCAAGAGGAAACATTTGCCGCCGGCGCCGCTCCCGGAGGAGGCGAAGAGCAACTCGTAACGGGTGGATTCCTCGTCGGGCGACGTGCCGGTCTCGGTCTCTTGCGGTGAGAAGGCCAGTTGGACGGCGTCGAACCCGCCCGGGCCGGGCGTCTCCTGGAAGGGAATCAGCTCGTCCTCTTCCACCGCCACCAGGAGCGAGAACTGGCGCCGGTTCCAATAGGTGCTCACCACGGTCTTCTTGCCGCCGGTGGTCCACGTGACGGGGATCGCGTCGTCCCAGTCGTCGGTCTTTCCGTCGATGGTCGGCTTGAAGTAAGGGGCGCTTGCGGTGACGATCTCTTGCTGGTGCGTGACCGTGGTTCCCCCGCCCGTGACCGTTGCCTCCATCGGATACCGGTTCGACTCCGCGATCAGCCCTCGCTTGACGATGAACGCCACTCGCTTGACCTCTCCGGCGGCCAAAGAAACCTCCTGCTCGGCCGGCGAAACCTGCCAGCCCTCGGGCGGCTTGACCCGGACGGTCCCTTGGAACGCGGCCTCCCCATGATTCTTGACCACCACCACGGCCGGCGGCGAGTGGGCCGGGGCGACCACAAAACTCTCGAACCGCAGCCCCAAGGGCCCCTCGGCCACAACGAGGCCGGCCGGGAGGAACGCAGTCAACAGCACTGCAACCAGGAAGGCACAACCTCGGCTTGCACGGGACGGAACGGCGTCGAGCCACAACGATCCGAGCGGGTTCATGGAAGACTCCTTCGTGTGGCGGCGTGCGGGTGAGTCGGAAGGCGAAACCGGCGGCGACGCGCGCGTTTCTTGAAGACCCTATATTCTGTCCCACCTGATGGCCCCGGTCAATCATTCGGGTTTCGCCAATCCTTCCCCCAGAACGAGGTATACCGCTGCTGGGCGTTTCCGGCCAACCTCGGGCTGGTGCGTAACGCGCCGATCCTTGCCCAAGTGCAGATGATTTGCTAGTTTTGGAGCTTTCGTGAATCTGGGGCATCCCCAGGCGATAAGCCGGCCATCGGGGAAGAGGCGGTGAGGCTCCGTCGCGCAAAGAGGTTCGAAACGACAGGTTCAACACGATGCTCAAGAGATTCCTCCTGTTTTTTCTGGTGGCCCAGTGCCTCTCGTGTGGAGCGTGGGCCCAGGCAAGTCCGGCGGAAGCGCCGGGCGGCGTTTCGAAAGCGGGAATTGAGGTCGGCGCCCTCGATCTGTCGATCATCCTGATCTACATCGTGGGTATTGTCGCCCTGGGCTGCTGGGCCGGAACGAGGAGAAAGGCGGCCAAGGGAAGCGACTATTTTCTGGCCGGCAAGTCGCTCCGGTGGCCGGTGATCGGCCTGGCGCTATTTGCCACCAACATCTCGACGATTCACCTGGTCAGCTTCGCCCAGAACGGCTACACGTCGGGCATGACCTACGGCAATTTCGAGTGGATGGCCGCCTTCACGCTGGTGGTGCTTTCGCTCTTCTTCGCCCCGTTCTATCTTCGATCGAAGGTAACCACGCTCCCCGACTTCATGGAAAAGCGCT
>JBDRTC010000849.1:0-4113 GCA_043824335.1 Planctomycetota bacterium
GTGGCCCCAGAACGGGTCAAACAGGTCTTCCGCGCCTGGGATGAGCGCGGCCTGCTGGAGATGCTGTATCTGATCCTCGGTCGTGAGCGCCCCTTCGCGACCAAGGTCGCCATCGTCCAGTTGGTTTTCCACGAACCAACCCATTGATCGTAGATGGCCCGGATTCCGCCGTCTCGCAGCACCACGTAATCGGGCAAATTCAGGGCCTTCTTTTCCTCGCCCCTCGGGGCGCCTGTGTTCGTCCACGTCACCCGCCGGGAGCGCATCAGTCCCGGCGCTCGGCTTGACATCCCCCTCGGAAGCAGACGCTAGCGAGTCAAGGGTAGGCGAGGATTTCTATCAGTCCTATCACTGAACCGTGTACAATGTCTTCGTCTTCGTCACTCTCGACGGGGCAATGGATGAATAGACGATTCTGAGAGGATGCTGGAGCCCGGAGCGTTGCGATTCTGCCGCGGCACGCTTAGGTACTTCGTAGAGGTGATCGATGGGGACGTGCTTGGGCTTTGCGGTTGCCCTGACGGCGGTCTTGGCCGGGGCGAGCCCGGAAGGGACGCCCGTCGGCATCTTTGAAAGCCAGGCCGAGCCGACTCCGCAAAACAAGATCGATGAACTGGTTTTCGCCCGATTGAACCAGTTGGAGATTCAGCCGGCGAACCTCTGCTCGGACGCGGCGTTCGTCCGCCGGGTCTATCTCGACGTGATTGGCACGCTGCCCACCGCTGAAGAGGCCTCGCAGTTCCTGTCCGACGCCGACCCCGACAAACGCCGCAAGCTGATCGATCGACTGCTCGAGCGGAAGGAATTCGCCGACTACTGGGCAATGAAATGGGCCGATCTCTTACGTGTGAAGGCGGAGTTTCCCATCAACCTTTGGCCGAACGCTGCGCAGGCCTATCACCGGTGGATCAGCGATTCGCTGCGCGAGAACAAAACGTACGACCGTTTCGTCCGCGAGTTGCTCACCTCCAGCGGCAGCAATTTCCGCGTCCCGCCAGTCAACTTCTATCGTGCGATGCAAGGCAAGGAACCCCAGACGATCGCCCACGCCGTGCCCCTGACGTTCCTGGGCGAGCGATCCGACAAGTGGCCCAAAGAGCGGCTGGACGGCATGGCGGTTTTCTTCTCCTACGTCGGCTTCAAGCCGTCGAAGGAATGGAAAGAGGAGATTGTCTTCTTCGACCTTGAGAAAGCGCTCACGCAATCTTCAGGCGATGCGCCGCAGGCCGTCTTTCCCGACGGTACGACGGTAGGGCTTTCTCCGGACCAGGATCCTCGCCAGGTCTTCGCCAACTGGCTCATCCATCCCCAGAACCCTTGGTTCGCGCGCAACGTCGTCAACCGCGTCTGGTACTGGCTGCTGGGGCGCGGTATCGTCCACGAGCCGGACGACTCCCGGCACGACAACCCGCCGAGCCATCCCGAGTTGTTGGCCTTCCTGGAGAAAGAGCTGGTCGCGGCCAAGTTCGATCTGAAGCACGTCTACCGGCTGATCCTGAACTCGACGACGTACCAGCGTTCGTCGGTTCCCAAATCCAAAGATCCCCAGGCGGCGGCTCATTTCGCTTACTATCCGGTCCGTCGCCTGGAAGCGGAGGTGCTGGTTGATGCCCTGTGTCAGATCACCGAGACGACGGAGAAGTATTCCAGCCCCATTCCGGAGCCGTTCACCTTCATCCCTGAGAATCAGCGATCCATCGCACTGGCCGACGGCAGCATCACGAGTTCCATGCTCGAGATGTTCGGGCGTCCGTCGCGGGATACCGGGCTGGAATCGGAGCGGAACAACAAGCCTACGCCCGCCGCAGCCGTTCCGGAACCGCCGAAGGCCAAAGCCAAGGCGGTGATCCAGATCTGGATGTGGGGCGGCCCGTCCCATCTGGACACTTTCGATCCCAAGCCCGACGCCGGCTACGACTACTGCGGTCAGTTCGAAAAGCCGATTCCCACGAACGTCGAGGGCATCCGCATCTGCGAGATGCTTCCCTTGTTGGCCCAGCACGCCGACAAGTACTCGATCATCCGCAGCATGACGCACGGCAACAACGGCCACGAGACGGCCGCTTACCTGGTTCAAACAGGTCGCGAACCCGGCGGGAAGCTGGTCTATCCGTCGGTCGGGGCCGTGGTCTCGTTGTTCAAAGGCTACGACGCCGGCTACGACCGGCTCATCCCACCCTACGTCGTCCTCACGCAACCGCAGGGACGGTTCTCAGAGGCGGGCTTTTTGGGGGCGCGCTACAAGCCTTTCGCCACCGGCGGGAATCCCGCGGCCGAGCAGTTCGTCGTCGAAGGCGTCGTGGCCGAAGGCATCACGCGCCAGCGTCAAGAAAGCCGGCGCGGTCTGCTCCAGAAGCTCGACGCCTTGGACCAGACCGTGGAAAGCGATCCCGTGCTGGAGGCCTCGAAGAAGGCCGAAAACCGGGCCTACGATCTGATCCTTGGCGACGAGGGGAAGGTCTTCGACCTCACCGAGGAGGATGACGAGGTTCGGCTCGAATACGGCCGGAACGAGTTCGGCCAGTCCTGCCTGTTGGCGCGGCGGCTGGTCGAGCAAGGTTTTCCCTACATCACCATCAACTCCCGCGGATGGGACACCCACAAGGGAAATTTCGCGGCGATGCGGCGGAAGCTGCCGCAAGTGGACGCGGGCATGTCGACACTGCTCAAAGAGCTTTCCCAGCGCGGCCTCTTGGACAGCACCATCGTCTGGTGGGGCGGCGAGTTCGGACGGACGCCAAAGATCGACTGGAACCCGCCCAGAGAAGGCGGACGCCACCACCACGGCAAGGTCTTCTCCTCGGTGGTCGCCGGGGGCGGTTTCAAAGGGGGACAGGTTATCGGGTCGTCCGACGCCAAGGGCGAAGAAGTCAAAGACCGCCCCGTCTATCCGGTGGACCTGATCGGCAGCATGTACGAACTGCTCGGCATCGATCCCGATGGAACCATGCCCAATCCCCAAGGACCGCCCGTCCGCGTCACCTCCGCCGCCGCCGAAGGCGTGAAGATGGGTGGAAGGTTGAAGGAGATCATGTGATGCGGCGGGGACGCATCCAAATTCGAAATCCGAAGCACGAAATCCGAAACAAATTCGAATCATCAAACTGCAAATGACCAAAACGCGAGGAGACCGTCAGTACGATCTGGAAGATCGGACGTACGAGTTTGCCCGACGGGTCCGAGCGTTTGTGAAGAGGCTTCCGCGTACGATCTGCAATACCGAGGACGTCAAGCAAGTCGTGCGTTCGTCCGGGTCGATTGGTGCAAATTACATTGAAGCGAATGAAGCACTGAGCAAAAAGGACTTTCTCATGCGGGTCCGCATTTCGAGGAAAGAATCTAAAGAAACGCGGTATTGGTTGCGACTTCTGGACACACGGGATGAAACGGCACTCCACGGAGAACGCGCAAAGCTCGTTCAGGAGAGCACCGAACTGATGCGCATTCTTGGGGCGGTCCTGAAAAAGTCGGAATAAACCGTTTGGAGCATTTCTGTCTTTTTGTATTTGGATTTGTTTCGGATTTCGATATTCGTGCTTCGAGCTTCTGTCCCAGGGACCGCCCATGTTTCGCTTCTCTCTGCTCCTAAGCTTCGTGGCTTGCCTGACCCTCGCTCCTGCCGCCAGTGCCCAGCAGACCCAGCCGCGGATTGGATACATCTATCCGGCCGGAAGCCGGCAGGGGGCGGAATTGGAGCTAATTGTCGGCGGGCGGAACTTGGCGGGTGTCGCCACGGTCTACGTCTCCGGGGCCGGCATCGAGACCTTCGCGTTCGGCTACAGCAATCCGGAGAACCCGCCGACGCCGGCCATTGCGGAAACCGTCACCGTCCGCGTGACCATCGCCACCGACGCCAAGCCGGGGCAGCGGGAATTGCGGCTGGAAACGCCGGCCGGACTTTCGAACCCGTTGGTCTTCCACGTCGGCCAACTGCCCGAATTCCGCGAGGCCGAGCAGCGCTCGGCCACCTCGATCGAAGAGGTGACCGACATCGCCCTGCCCTCGGTCGTCAACGGGCAGATCATGCCGGGCGATATCGACCGGTACCGCTTCAAAGCCATCAAGGGGCAGCGGGTGGTCTTCGCCCTCAGTGCGAGGGACCTGATCCCGTAC
>JBDRTC010000850.1:0-3588 GCA_043824335.1 Planctomycetota bacterium
CTGAGTCTTTCAGAGGTTTGGTCGCCGACTTCAGGATTTCGAACGAGCTTGGTCAGCCTTGCAAGAGTCGCGCCGAATCACAAGCCGACACGCCTCGTTCTGCGGGAGCTAAGACGCACATCGCGCGCCTCAGATTTCGGCGAACTCAGCGCCGTGGCTCCTCGCCCCCTGGCAGACGCATGGCCGCTCCAACTCGTCAGCAGTCCTGCGACGCAGCATTGCGTCATCGCGTGGAAAAATGCCCCCGGCAACGGTCTCGCGAAGGTTTGGAGGCCGCCGGTTCGCGGTGGGCGCTCGTTTAGAATTCGAGGTGCGCCGGCAGCAAAGGCATCACGCCTGATTTGGACTCCCAACAGATAGTGAGGTGAAAAATGGCAGAGATGACGACCGAACAAATTCAAGAGGAGCTTCGCCGAGGTATCGAATTCTACAAGGAACTCGACGGGCAGATTCTCGCCTTCCTAAATCGTCTGGCGGAAGTCTTAGAGGATAAGCACGAGCTCGGTCGGTTGAAGAAGCCCTTTGCCAAGGATCTCCGTCGTTCGTCGGTGGTGCAAAGCTACCTACTGCTTTTGAAGCCCATTGGCGCCGAAATCGACAGCGAGGAGCCCGACGATGACTCGGAAAGCGAGGAGGACGACGAGGTCGATACACTTGACCTTACCTTCGCGCCGGATTCAAGGCTGCCTTACGTCGTTGTACAAATGATCGGACGAGTTCCGGCCGGAGCGAACGGCAACGCAACAACGCCATTTATCCAGTATGGAACGTTGGCTGTAACCGGACGCAAAGACGGCAAGGAACTCCCGAACCCGGTGGTCATGCGCACCGGGTACTACACCGGCGTGTTCCGCAACCGGATGTGCAACCCGCGCAGCAAGCCGCCCTATAGCCACAAAGCGCACAAGGGCGGCGCGACACTTATCTTTGAGGAGCACAACACATGCGTTCTGCCCCTCGGTTCGATCCAGACCGAATCGAACATCGAAGAACTGGCCAAGAAGGTCGCTGAGACTGTTGGGACGCAAACGTAAGATCGTGTTGGGCCGAAACTCGCATACGCCGTTGAACGATCCCAGGGAGGCGATGCTGGGGGGCGAAAGGGGCGGGAGAAGGTATGTCGCCCTTTCAGGGCTGGCGTCCATGGTGCGGTCACGATTCCCAGGGCGTTGCCCTGGGCTGTTATATTGTGCCCCTTCGGGGCGCGGGCGCACGCGGCACATGGCGCGGCCGCTCACTCGTACTGGTAGCACTTGGCCACGGGGACGGGGCGAAAATCGTCGTCGGGGAGGTCGAGGGCGGTGTAGAAGGCGATGGTCTTGTTCCACTCGGCAAGGCCCGTCTCGCTCACACGGTAGTGGCGTTCGCGGATCGTGCGGCCGTCGACCATCCGGTAATGCCGGCGTTTCCTGACTGACGCCATCGGCTACCCCACATCTCCAAGATCGAGGGCTTCTCCGTACCGCACGAGCATCATCCGGCGGAGTCGGGCGTGGTCGGGGTCGGAGAGGCCGGGGTCGGCGGTGACGAGGTGTTGGGCGTCGTGGCGGGCTTCGTGGAGGAGGTCGAGGTCGCGGGTGAGGTCGGCGATGCGGAACGGCGGAAGGCCGTGCTGGCGCGTGCCAAAGAGTTCGCCGGGGCCGCGGAGCTGGAAGTCGATCTCCGCGAGCCGGAAGCCGTCGGTGGTCTTGACGAAGGCGTCGAGCCGCCGGCGGGCTTCGTCGGTTTGGGGGTCGGAGAAGACGGTGCAATAGCCCGGGAAGCGGCCCCGGCTGATGCGGCCGCGGAGCTGGTGTAATTGGGCTAATCCAAAACGCTGGCCGCTCTCGATCGTCATCAGCGTGGCGTTGGGGACGTCGACCCCCACTTCCACGACGGAGGTACACACCAGCACCTGGAGCCGGCCGCGGCGAAAATCGTCCATGACCGCGTCTTTTTCCTCCGGGCTCATCCGGCCGTGGATCAGCCCGAGCCGAAACGCCTCCAAGGGGCCGTTGGCCAGGGCTTCGTAGGTCTCGTCGAGACTGGCAGCCTGAATCTGCTCTGACTCCTCGACCAACGGCGTGACGACGTACCCCTGCCGCCCCTCGCGAAGTTTTTTGGAGAAGAACTCCCACCAATCGGCCCGTTTGGACTCCTCGGCCGGGAACGTGTGCACCTTTTGCCGGCCCGGGGGGGAGTCGCGGAGCGTCGAGACGTCGAGGTCGCCGAACAGGGTCATGGTGACGGAGCGGGGGATGGGCGTGGCGGTCATCACCAGGTAGTGCGGGTTGGCGCTCGACTGTTTTAGGGCCGCCCGCTGACGCACGCCGAACTTGTGCTGCTCGTCGATCACGACCAGCCCGAGCCGGCGGAAGTGGACGTCGTCCTGGATCACCGCCTGGGTGCCCACCACGAGATCGACCTCGCCGGCGGCGATGGCCAGCAGCATCTTGTCGCGGTCGCGGGTCGAGAGGCCGCCGATCAGCTTCGCCCGACGCACCCGGCTCTGGGCCAAGAGCCGATCGAGCGTGAGCGCATGCTGGCGAGCCAGGACCTCCGTGGGAGCCATCAGCACGGCCTGGTGTCCGTGGGCGATGGCCAAGAGCATGGCGTAGACGGCCACCACCGTCTTGCCGCTTCCCACGTCGCCCTGCAGAAGCCGGTTCGTCGGCTGGGGCCGGGCCATGTCGGCGGCGATCTCTCCGATCGCCTGGTCTTGTCCGGCCGTGAGCTGAAAGGGGAAGAGGCGGCGGATGCGGGCGTCGATCTTGGCCGTCGCCTCGAAACGCGGGGCGTTCGGCTCGTGCCGTTGCTGGTGCCGTTTCACCGCCAGGCCCAACTGGAGAATGAACAACTCCTGGTAGACAAATCGACGCCGGGCCCGGCCGAGGCTTTCCGTGTTGTTGGGGTAGTGGATCTCGGGAAGCGCCTTGCGGATCGGCCAAAGGTCGTGTGCTTCGAGGTAGTGAGACGGGAAGACCTCGTCGAGCAGGTCGGCGTGCGTATCCAAGACCCCGCGCACCACGCCGCGGAGTTCCCACTGCTGCAAGCCTTCGGTGAGCGGATAGACGGGCAGGATCTCGCCGGCGGGCTCGGTTTCATCGTCGCCCAGCGGGGTGACCCGGGGGTGGTGCATCTCCCAGGTCAGGCCGCTTCGCTTCGGCTTGCCGGAGAGCATGACGTTCTGGCCGTGGGCGAACTTGTCGGCCATGAAGGGCTGGTTGAACCAGACGGCGCGGAGGTAGTCGCCCGCGGAGCGAATGAGCACTCCCAAGATGCAGCGGCCCGGGCCGGTGTTGCGAAGTTCAACCTCCTCGACCACGCCGCGTACCGTTTGCAGCACGCCCTCCTCCAAATCGGCGATCGAGCGGCGGTCGGTCAGGTCTTCGTAGTCGCGGGGGAAGAAGAAGAGCACGTCGCGGGCGGCGCAGAGCCCCAGCCTTTCGAGCATCTCGACCCTGCGGGGCCCGACCCCCTTCAAGAACTGCACGGGCGTGGCCAGCAGTTCAGCGGGCGTTTTTTCGGGGACGCTCATTTCCGTATTTTAGAGGGGTGAGGGACGAGAGGCGAGGGGTGAGGGGTGAGGGGCGAGGGAGGAGGGGCCAG
>JBDRTC010000851.1:0-11090 GCA_043824335.1 Planctomycetota bacterium
CAATCATCGCCTCGATTTTCGTTTCCAAACGGCATTCCATCGCCCAAACCCACCATTTTTACAGGTTTGTCCCCCTGATCGCCAAATCCGAAACCCTTTTCTACAAAATCCCGTGCCAAACGCAAAGTGCGGAATGCACCCTCAGGTCGTACCAGCCGAACATGGGTATTGTCACGGTGCCAAGTGTGATGTATGATTACACAGAAGCTCCGAACACCGAAGAACAATCCCCCGGCAGTACGCGCCCCCTACCTAATGGTGGGGCATGCCGAAACCGGGGGGTTTTCCATTTCTTGAGGTGTCTACAATGCCAACGGCAATTCTCGTCGACGGCGACTTCTTTCTGAGGCGGTACCGTTATTTGCGGGGAAACAATACACCCAGGAACGTTGCTGGCAGCCTGCACTGGATGTGCCACAAACATCTTGAGCAGGAAAAGCACCGACGGAAACTGTATCGAATCTTTTTCTACGATTGCCCTCCCTTGTCGAAAAAGGTTCACAACCCGATCACAAGCAGGGCGATTGACTTTTCGCGAACAACCACTGCATTGTGGCGTCTTGCATTCCACGAAGAACTGCGAAAGCTTCGCAAACTGGCTCTCCGGCTTGGTTATCTAAACGAGCGGCACGGGTATTGGGAACTTCGTCCGGAGAAACTCAAGGAAATATTGGCCAGCAAGATTGCGGTCAGCGATTTGAATGAGGAAGACGTGAAGTACGATGTCCGGCAAAAAGGCGTGGATATGCGTATTGGCCTGGATATTGCCTCGGTGACCTTCAAGAAGCAAGCAGACCAAATCATCCTCGTCGCAGGCGACAGTGACTTCGTGCCCGCAGCCAAGCTAGCGCGGCGTGAGGGAATCGATTTCATTCTCGATCCGATGTGGGCTATCATTCGGGATGACCTGCATGAGCATGTCGATGGGTTGCGAACGGTGTTTCCGAGAAAGAAAAAGACTGAGACGCCGTCCAGCGGAGGCAGTAGCACGCCAGCCTCGTAGGAGAATCCTGCCTCCAGCAACACAATTAAGACAGTACCCTCGCCCCCATTTCAAATTGGGACACTACCGGCGCTTGCCAACCGGTTTCTCCGCGACTATCGTAGACAGTAGCGGCTGGCATTCCGGACGGACTCTCTCCCTTCTCCCTTCGATCGGCGCGATGAGCAGTTCCGAGCGGCTTGACTTCTCCGATCCACCGGAACCGCCCCCGTCGATCCGGTGGCGAAGCTGGCCGTTGCGCGAGAGCCTCGTGACCGCCGCGGTGCTCCTCGTCGGCCTGCTGGCCGCCGGGGCCACGATCCACTGGATCGCGGCCGAGACCCACCTGGCCCTTCTGGCCGTGGGCGCGTTGGCGGCCGCCTTGTGGCGGTTCTTTTTGCCGACCTGGTTCGAGCTCAACCCCGAAGGGGTGAACCGGTGGCTGCTCGGCCGGCATCGTCGCATCCCCTGGCGAGAAATCCGTCGCTACAAGGTCTGTTCAACTGGGGTCCTACTCCTGCCCCACCCGGAGGCCCGCCCCGCAGACGCTTTTCGCGGGCTTTACCTGCCCTGGGGGAAGCACCGCCACGAGGTTCTGGCGCACGTCTACTATCACCTGGATCGGTCGTCGGACGCATGAGCTCCCCGGGCCGAGCGGCTTCTTGCCGGGCCGGCTCGTCTCTGGTACGGTAGGCGCAAAGTGACGTGGCTTGTTTGAAAGGAGACTTCGATGTCCGACTCGTTCCGCGCTGGGCACATGACGACCGTATTGTTGGCGATTGGCTTCGGATTGGCCGCGTGGCATTCCCGCGAGCCTGCCCGCGGGGAAGCGCCGGGCGGTTTGAAGTTCTCGAAGCGTTGCCTCTTGGTCAGCCCCAACGAAGGATGCGCCGTGGGCGACGTCGACCGCGACGGAAAGCCGGACGTCGTCGCCGGAACCCACTGGTTCAAAGGCCCGGACTTTGCAGCCCGGCCGGTCCGCGACCTTCCCCCGGCGATGACCGAGTATTACCCCAACAACGGAGACCACCTCTACGACGTCGACGGCGACGGCTGGCTCGACGTCATCTCCGGCGGCTGGATGGAATCCGAAATCTCCTGGTACAAGAATCCGGCCGAAGAGGGCCTCGCCCGAGGTTACAAGTGGGAGCGGCGTCTGCTCAAAGACACGCGACCGCACAACGAGATATTCGAGCTGCGCGACTTCAACGGCGACGGCGTGCCCGAATTGCTCGTCAATTCCTGGGAGAAGGACTGGCCGGTCGTCGCCTGGAAAATCACTAAGACTGCCGAAGGTGAGCCCACGCTGGAAGAGGTCGTGCTCGGCAAAGATGGCGGGGGACACGGGTACGCGTTCGGCGACTTGAACGGCGACGGCCGCGAAGACCTGCTCGTGGAAACCGGCTGGTACGAGCGGCCCGAGGGGGATCCGTTCGCGGGGCCGTGGAAGTTCCGGCCGGAGACGGCACTGCCGCACCCGAGTTGCCCGTTCCTGGTCGCCGACCTGACGGGCGACGGCCGCGGCGACATCATCTGGGGGAAGGCCCACGACTTCGGCCTCTACTGGTGGGAACAAGGCGAGCCGAAGCCCGACGGAACCACCACCTGGACCGAACACCTCATCGACGACTCCTGGTCGCAGGCCCACTCGCTGGTCTGGACCGATCTGGACGGCGACGGCAAAGGAGAACTCATTACGGGGAAGCGCGTCCGGGGTCACGCCGGCCGCGATCCGGGCGGCAAGGATCCGGAGTGCCTCTTCTATTACTCGTGGGACGCCTCGGCCCGCGAGTTCACCCGACACGCGATCAGCCCCTTCGGCGGCGGCGCGGGCACCGGCATGCAGATCTGCGTGGCCGATCTCAACGCCGACGCCCGCCCGGACCTCGCCGTCTCCGGCAAAACCGGCACCTGGGTCCTCTTCAACGAAGGACCGGAGTAGCCCGGCCGCGGACCTACCTCGGTCCTACCGTAGAGCCGAAAACGCCCGCGGACGAAAGGAGTATCGCGGCAGACTCCGGCCCTCCATTAGGGGCGTATCTCTCGCTGAATCGCTCCCCAGTCGGGGCCCTTGGGCATGACGAAGAGGCAAGCCCCTTTGCTCCGGTCGGCCCACAGTTCGCCTACCGCCCGCTTCTCCCGGGAATCGTCGTTGCTCCACCGATCTTCGCCCTTGTACTCCACAACCAGAATCCGCCCGTCGGTGAGCAAAGCGACGAAATCGGGATAGAACTTATCGGTGGAGGTTTGGAGCCAGAAGGAAGAATCCGGCCGGCGTTCCAAGTTGCGGATCCAGCATTTCACAGCGTCAAGCTCGTCCAGAAATACCGCGCAATCATGCTCTTCGCCGTCGCTTTTCAGTTCGCCCACCAGCGGAAAGAAATGCCCGCGGAAAACATACCCGGGATCGTAATACCAGTTGGGCGAGTAGCGGTCTTCGGCAAAATCGAAGCAGAGCTCCGGGCTGACTTCGATAGGTTCGGCTTGGGCGGAGAATAGCACCCGCTGATACGCTTGCACGGCCGCCGCCCGCCGATGTTGGTCGATCTTCCCCGCTATCGCCGTGCGCAGGCGGAATTTCTGCGCGGCAAGCTGGTCGATCGTCAGCCCGCGCGATTCAAGTAGGCCGGTCAACACCCGATGAATGAACAGCGTCGATTCGGTTCGGATAATGTCCGTGTGGGGAATCTGGCGGTCCAGCCAGTTGGTCAAGCCGGCCACGTCCCAGCCAGGTTCTATCCCGAGCAAGCGCAGTTGCCGGTGAATCTGGTCAACGAAGTGAACCTCAACCTTGCCTTCGATCACGTCGATTTCGCCGGTGGCGCCTCCGACGTACTCGGATGGAAAATCGGCCTCCGGCAAATCGGCGTCACGCTCCGAAAGCCGCCAAGCCGTGTCGAGGAAATGACCTTCCTCGAACAGCTCAAGCTGTCCATCGACACGAATTGCCAGCATCGGCACCCGGAACGGCCCGCGCGGGGCCGGCGCGGCTTCCGCCGGAACGGCCCGCCCGTGCGAAGCTTGGTAAAGCGTTTCCACCGCCTTCTTGGCTTCGGGCATCGTGAAGCATTGTTCCAGTGCGGCTTTATCCTGTTCGGTCAGAGCCTTCGTCACGGTGAGTGTGCTTGTCTGCGGGTCGAAGGTCACACGCTCCCGCAGTTCGGCCGGCAACCCGGTCAAGTTGGGCGCTTCGGGGACCACCTGTTCCGCCTCAAAGAAGAGGGTGCCGGCCCCAAAGAACGTCGCTTGTGGATCACCACCCGCGACATATAGTTCCGCCTCCATCCGCTGAAAGCCGTTTTCAACTAGCGCGTCTTTGAGCGATTGGGCCGCCTGAATGAACCGCGGGGAGGCGGCCAGCGCATAGGCGCAGTTCAACTCCGGGTGTCTCTTTCGCGCCGCGCGCGGCAGGCGCAGCACCCGGCCAAGCACTTGCTCCACTGCCCGGGTTGATCCGATTTCGGCCACCGAACAAAGAACGTAGGCAAACGAGCAGTCCCACCCCTCTTTAAGCGCGGCCACGGTAATAATGAACCGGATGGGACAATCCCGCGCGAATAGGTCGACATCCTTGATTTCCTTTATTGGGCCCGTGGCCACGGCGATCTGGCCTTCGGGTATGTGAAAATCGTCGATAAGCGATTGCCTCACCACTTCGACCGTCAGGGTCTCCTTGGTCTGACTCTTCGGCTGCGCCTGAAAGAGCACGATCGGCCGGATATACTCGCCCGTCTGCTTTTCCTCTTCCTTGGCGAGTTGCTCAAGGGTCCGCTGAGTCTTCAGGGCCTCTGAAAGAACCTCTTTCCATTCCGAGCGCGTTTCCAGCTTGATCGGCAGTTTTAGCATGTCCTCGTGCTTGAGTTCGGCTGCCGAGCAATGCGCCAAAATGTTGCTGGCAAACTGCCCTCGTTCGGGCTTATGGGTGGTTTCCGGCGTTGCGGTAAACTCGACGATGCACGATGGGTTGAACCTGGCAAGCGTGTCGAAGGACAATTGGGTCCGGGCGTTGTGCGCTTCGTCCATAATCACAATCGGCCGGTGCAAGCGCAGCACGTTCGAGAGGGAATAGGGAATCACCCCCTCCCCGTTCTTCTCAAGCTCCGCTTCCAGTTCGGCCGATAGCCCGCTGAAATGATCCATCAACGCCCCGCACGTTTCGTACACCTTGCGGCCTTCGGTGTCTTCGACCCGCAGCGCGGCCAGCGTGGCAACGATGATGCAAGTCTCGCCCGCCAACGTCCCGCGAGTGACGTAAAGGGCTTCGGTCAGGTCCATAATGGTGACCAGACCGCCGAAATGGGCGTCAACAGCCTGCCGGTAAGGGTGTCCGCGGTCCCGCAGCGCAGCAAGCGTTTGCTCCCGGATCGCATTCGAGGGGACCAACCAGAGGCAGACGGCACGTTCTGCCTGGAGAAACGCCGTTGCGGCAATCCCGAGGGCGTGGCACGCCATGAGAGTCTTGCCGCCGCCGGTCGGAATCCGCAGACAAATGTAGGGCAGCCCGGGGAGTTGGGGAACAGCCCGAAACGGCCGATCGGTCTGGAGAACGAAGGCCGTCTTCGCGCCATGCTGGACGGTCGCCCGAAGGTAGCTCTCCAAAGCGTCCAGACTCCGTTTCTGATAGTCCTTCAACTCCAACATGGTCAGGATACCTTGATTCCATAGGGTATCTGCTTGAAAACGATTCCTTCGCGCTTCAGCCGAGCCTTGCCCAGCCGGCAACCTTCGCCGTAGATAACCCGCTGCCCATCGTGGGCCGGCAGCACCTTGAATACGGCGTTGGTCAACACGTTGCCGCCCCCGGGGCTTCGGTCCCCAAGGATGCCGTTGAAAAGCAGGTATACCGCCTTGCCGTTGTGGACGCCCAAGAGCGCAGACTTGCCGTTGCTCCGCTTGGGAACCGGTTCGCCGGTCTCCGTGAAGTAGACGTGGGCCGCGAGTTCGGCGAACGTCACGCCCGGCCGGATGTTCCCTGTTTCGTCGAAAACCGGTGGCCCCAGCCGACAGTAGCGGAACCCACCCCCCAAGGCCGGCAAGTCGTTGTGGCCTTGAATGGCCCGTGTCAACCGCTGCGCGGTCACGGTCTGGCAAATGGCCTCTTCCATTTCAACCAGAATAAACCGCCGGCTGCCCCCGTCCGCCCTGTTCAAGTCCAAGACCGCGTGGCCCGTGGTGCCGCTGCCAGCGAAGGAATCCAAGACCAGAGAATTCTTGTCGGCTGCGATTTCAAGGATTCGCTTGACCAGCCGGGTTGGCTTGGGGGTGTCAAACGGCTGTTCTTCTCCCAATAGTGCGTCCAGTTCCTTCTTGGCTTCCTGTGTGTGACCAACCTCATCGTTAGGCCACCACGTCCACACGGCATTCCCCGGTGATTCCGACAGGAACGTCTTTCGCCGTGGCATCGACTTGCCTTCCTTGCCGAACCAAATGCGTCCGTCCCTTACGAGTTCCAGGAACACCGATTCAACATTCTTCCAACACACACCGGTGGGAGGCTTATACACTGTGCCGCCAGGTGTTGTGATTTCATACATTTGGTTGGGGCGATAGCCTTGGGCAGTGTAGTCGGAGGAGACCCACGGGCCGCGCGGATCATTGTCGGGATTCTTGTATTGTGCCGCCTGCTTCGCGGTCTTCGGAATACGGTTGAATGCCACGCGCGCCGCGTTTTGTGCATATACCACAACACAATCGTGTGCCGTGCTAAAAGAAAGGCGCATATCGGGCGAAGTCCGCTTCTGCCACACAACGTTTGCGACGAAATTCCTTGGCCCGAATACCTCGTCCATGATCGCACGCAACTTCCATAACTCGTTGTCGTCGATACTGACAAATATCGCCCCGTCACTCCGTAGGAAGTCCCGTAGCAAGACCAGCCGGGGATACATCATGCACAGCCACTTGTCATGGCGGGACAGGTCTTCGGCTTCGGCCCCCACTACCCTGCCCAACCACTTCCGAATTTCCGGGCTGTTGACGGCATCGTTGTAAACCCAATTCTCGTTGCCCGTGTTGTACGGCGGGTCGATATAGATGCACTTCACCCGGCCGGCGTAGTACGGCAACAGGGCCTTCAGCGCAAGCAGGTTGTCCCCCTGGACCAAGAGGTTCCCGCTGCCCGGGTCGCCCACCGAAAGCTTCCCGTCGCATTTCAGCAGGTGATAGGGAACCTCCCGGTGGTGGTTCACAACCGCTTTCTTCCCGATCCAGTCAAGCGTGGGCATGGATCATTGCTTCCTTTCCGGCCACCGCTGCTTCCAGTAACTCGGTACTCTAACCCTCCAAAAAGAGTTTTGACAACCCCCCCACCTGTGGCCCCCGGGAAGGGGCGGCAGTGCAACCGCCGCGCCAACGGTCGATTCGCCGCGGGATTCCGCACAACGGGCAGAACCTAATCCCCCGGCGCGGCGCGGTAGACGCGCAGCTCGTGGCTGCCGTCGGGCCGGGCCATCTCGTAGTAGAAACAGGTGACGTCGGGGAGCGCCACCACGTCGAAATACCGCAGTGCCGCGGCCGGTTTGGGCGACGGAAACAGGGGCCCGGACCGGGTGACGCGGTGAAACGTGCGCAGATCGAAGCTGTAGGCCAGGCCGCACCGCTCCTCATAGTTCTCGCTCACGTCGGTCGAGCCGTCGTAAAGCGCGTGCCAGACCGGGGCGTGATACCAAAGCGTGCTGATCCGCGAGGCATAGGCATCCCAGGCCCCCGGGTTCGGCGTGAGGACTTCGCCCTCCCATTGCCACGACACGCCGTCGGGGCTGGTGGCCAGGCCCGAGGCCGAGAGGATCAGCCCGGTGTTGTAGGCGTCGTGCGTGCCGTGCAGCTCTTCGGGCGTGGCCTTGGCGGCCGGGATCGCATGGCTGACGACCATGTGATAGAGCCCGGCCATGTAAAAAACGAACGGGTCCTTGACCCCTTCGGCGCCGACGTCGGCGGCAGAGAGGATCGGGCGCGTTTGGGAGAGGTCGAAGGCGTCGGGGGCGTCGGCCTCGACCATGCCGATCATCCAGCGCCCGTCGGCCGGATCGACGTAACTGGGATACAGGCGCCAGCGGCCGTCGAGCAGGTGTACCAGGGAGCACCGCTCGATGCTGGTCGTGTCGAGCTGATCCTTGGTGCCCGACCAGACGTCCTCGAACGTCACGCCGTCGCGGCTATGGGCGATGCGGATTTCCGCTCCGCGGTCCGGCTCTACCCCCCGCGGCCGGCGCAACCGGTAGACCATGTAGAACTGCTCGAGCTTATTGTGGAACGTCACGCCCGGGGCCCCTGCCCAGTAGCCCGGTCCCTCCCCCGGCGGCTCGCGGACCACGGTCCCTTTCGCGGGATCAAAGCTCGACCACTGTGCCCAATGACGCGGATCGTTTTCCGACACGGCTGACAGCCTCTATCTACGGGGGGAATTCGGTGACACCAAAGCGGTAAGATGATACCCGCTCCTCGTGCCCTCACGCAAGCGAGGATCGCCCCTCTTTCGGGGGAACCTGATCCCAAGCACCCTGATGGTTTTTCCGCATATGCCCACTTTTTCCTCGCCCTTTGGAGGGGTGCGGTCTTTACGGTTTCGTGGTACAATCTGAGTGTGCCCACCGCTTGTCTGAGCCGTGTGACGCGCAGAATCCCCGGGCCAGAGAGACAACGATAAGGAGTCGATGATGGCTCAACCACCTTTGGCCACCGATCCCGACGCGTCGCGCCCGCTGACGCTCGACGTTCGGTCGATCGGGCTGACCGACGCGCAGTTCTACCGCCTCTGCCGCGACAACCCGGAGCTTCGATTTGAACTGACCGCCCGAAGGGAATTGGTGATCATGACGCCCACGGGCTCAAAGACGGGTTGGCGGAACAGCAAGCTCAATCAGCGCCTGGCAAACTGGGCCGAGCAGGACGGCACCGGGCTCTCGTTCGACTCCTCCACCGGCTTCAGTCTCCCGAACGGCGCCAAGCGATCGCCCGACGCCTCCTGGCTCCGGCGCGAGCGCTGGGACGTCCTCACCGAGCGCGAGCAAGAAGGCTTTGCCCCCCTTTGCCCCGATTTCGTCGTCGAGCTCCGCTCGCCCGAGGATCGGCTGTCCGTCCTCCAAGAGAAGATGTCCGAGTACCTCGAAAACGGCGCCCAATTGGGATGGTTGATTGACCCCGCGGACAAGTGCGTGTACGTCTACCGCCCGGGACAACCAGCAGAACGCCTCCAGGACCCGGCGACGATCAGTGGTGAGCCCGTCTTGCCCGGGTTTGTGCTCAGCCTGGCGGATATTTGGTAGTGCCGCCCAACTCACGGATCAGGGGCTGACGGACCACTCGTGTTGACGCACTCCCAGTTTGCCGCCCGAATGCGGCCGTCGGCGACCGGGCCGGCGGTGACGCGAACGAGTTGCCCGAGGCGGTCTTCGCCTCCGGACAACTCCACCGGAGCGTATCGGGCGGAGGTGCCGGCCAGCGAGCCGGGGCGCCCCTGGACGGGCGTTTCCACCAGCACCTGCAACGCGCGGCCGGCAAGGCTTTCGAGGAATCGCCTGCGCAAATGCCGGCCGATTTCGCCCAGCTCGGCCGCCCTGTGTTTCTTCACGTTGTCGGGCACCTGGTCGGGCATTTCGGCGGCGGGCGTCCCTTCGCGGGGGCTGAAGCGGAAGACGTGGAGCTTCGAGAACTCGACCTCCTCGACGGCCCGGCACGTGGCCTCGAAGTCGGCCTCCGTCTCGCCCGGAAAGCCGACGATCACGTCGGTCGTCAGGGCCGGATGGTCGAGCGACTCGCGGATCGCGTGGCACCGCTCGGCAAACCGCCCGCTGGCCCAGCGACGCCGCATCCGCCCAAGCACGGCGTCCGATCCGCTCTGCATCGAGAGATGGAGATGGGGGCAAATCCGGTCCGCGTGGTCGGCCATCAAGGCGATCAGCTCCGGAATGACCTCGACCGCCTCGATACTTGAAATCCGCACGCGAAACGGTCCTTCCAGACGCATGATCCGGCCGAGGAGGGATGCCAGATCGACCGGCCGGCTGCTGGATTCACGCTCCGCAAGGTCGACGCCGTAATGCCCCAGGTGGATGCCCGTCAGCACGATCTCCCGGTGCCCGTGATCCACGAGCCGACGGATCTCGCCGAGCACGTCGTCGACCGGCCGGCTGGCCAGCACGGGCCGGACCTTGGGGATGATGCAATAGCTGCACGGCATGCGGCAGCCGTCCTGCACTTTCACATAGGCCCGATGCCGGCGGCCGAACGATGAGATCCCGTCGGGCAGGTCGACCAGACCGAACCGCGCCAACAACTCGGGCAACTTGCGTTTGTCCGTCACCACCTCGACCACGCCTGGCAGTGCGGCCACGACCTCGGGCGCCCGGGTGGCGTAACAGCCCATCACGACGATCTGAGCCTGCGGGTTCTGCCGGGCGAGCTGCCGAATAACCTTGCGGCTCTTCAGGTCGCCCTCGGCCGTCACCGTGCAGGTGTTGACCAGGCACAGATCGGCCGGCTCGCCGTCTTCGGCCTCCCGATACCCCAACCGCCGGAACCCCTCGCAAACGTACTCCGTCTCATACTGGTTCACCTTGCATCCGAGGGTGAGGGTCTTGAAGGTCGGCATGATGGGAGCGTGGGGGAAAGGATGAAGGATGAAGGATGAAGGATGAAGGATGAAGGAGGAAGGAGGAAGGAGGAAGGATCGGTCAGGGATGGCTCTTCTTATTCCTCTTTCATCCTTCATCCTTCCTCCTTCCTCCTTCTCCGTGCGCCGGCTCGATCGTGGCCCACATGGAGCCCTTGCAGTTCTCGATCAGTCCGTCTTTGCCGAAGGCGTGGATTTGATCGCGTTTCAGCTCGGCGCGCTCCTTGGTGGTGGTGAGCACGACGGCGCGGCCCTGAGTGTCGACGTCACAGGCGATCTGATAGCCCTTTTCCGCCGGGTGGCCAAACAACTGCATGAGCATCGCGATCACGTAGGCGTAGGTGTGATCGTTGTCGTCCCAGAGGATGACGTGGTAGGGGGGCTGCCGCTTCACTCGGCGGTCGTCGGCGAGCTTGCGGCGACGGAGCGTCTCCCGGATGGGCTCGGCCACGCAGGTCTGATCGCTGTCGGCCATTTCGGCATCCTTCTTGGACTTTT
>JBDRTC010000852.1:0-4927 GCA_043824335.1 Planctomycetota bacterium
TTGCCGGCTTTGGTTTAACTCCCCCCAAGACAAGTGCTTGGGCCTCTTCGGTGAGAATAAGGAGGAGACAAAGCATCCGGTCGAGGAAGTAAACGACATCTACAAGTTCGCGGACGAGTTGAAGAAGAGAGTTTTGCTTTACGATTCGAGTTCGCCGGGTTGAGAAACATCGCCGGGTGTTACCGTTGGGTTGCCCAACCGTGACTTCAGGACTGTTGAAGAAGCAAGCAGTCGCAGCCGGCGGCGTTGAGCCTCCTCGCCTAGCCGAACGCCTCTCGCAACTCGTCGAGATAGCGCGGGCACGCGACCCGGGGGTCTTCGTCTTCTTCGTATTCGAGCACGATGTACCCGCGGTAGCCGGCGTCGGTGAGGATTTGGGCGAGCCGGGCAAAGTCTGAGGGGACCTTCTTGCCGTCGGGGCCCATGACGGCGACTTTCACCTGGACGTTGAGCGAGTAGGGGGCGAGCCGGGCCATGTTGCCGTACATCTCGTCCAACGAGCTCGAGTCGCGGAAGTTGCCCGTGTCGAGGTTCACGCCGAACCAGGGGCTCTTGACGTCGTCGACCAGGCGCATGATCCCCTCGATCTTGGTGGTCAGTCCGCCGTGGTTCTCCAGGGCGAGGAACACGCCGTGCTGGCCGGCGTAGTCGCAGCACTCTTCGATCCCCTCGACGGCCAAGCGGTGGGCTTCGTCTTCGGTCTGCTCCTTGCGAGGCCGGCCGGAAAAAATGCGGATCACCGGGGCCCCGAGGATCTCGGCGTAGTCGATCCACTGCTTGACGTTGGCGATCTGCTGGTCGCGCTCGGGGCCGGGCGGGAAGCAGAAGTCGTTTCCCACGGCCGTCCCGGAGATATCCAGCCCGAGGCGAAACGCCAGCCCCTTGAGATGCCGCAGGTAGTCGAGCGTGAAGTCCGCGGGGAAGTAGTACGAGGTCGGCTCGGTCCCTTCGAGGCCGAACCGGGCGCAGTCGGCGAGAAAGTCGTCGAGGGTCAGCTCGGGCGGGTTGCCCTTGAGCAGCTTGCGATAGCTGTACCCGGCCAGGCTGAACTTGAACTTGGCCGTGCCGCTGCGATTGATCGGCGCGATGGCCGGAGTGCGCGTGGGGAACAGCCCGCCGGCGATCCCGCCGACGGCCCCGGCCGTAATCAGGGCAGCGTCGCGGAAGAAACCTCGTCGATCTTTTCGCTTGGACATGGGAGTCATCTCTCGGACGTTTCTTGGAGTTGGTCGAAATCCGTTCCCATTGTTCATGCTGCGTTGGCCGCTCGCAAGGGGCGAAGAAGGCCGATTTTGTCGGGGGGGACAAGTTGACCCGGTTTTCCGGGGGACGCATACTAGTTTCTGTTGCGAAAACTCGGGTGCCATGCCCTCGCTTGCGTGGGCATGCCTCCCGTCGCCGAAGAAATTGGAACATGGCCAAACAAGTTTGGCCATGCCACCCCCCGTCTCTGACCTTCCACACGGGTTCCAGGCGCAAGCTTGCCTGCCCCTGTTCCGGCAGTGGCGGACAAGCCGCCACTGGCACCCAATCCGCGATCTTGATTGCGACGGATGAACCTGGGACCAGACATGAAAGCCAACCCCAACGACAACCGGCCCGACCGCGAGACGCACGCCGCTTCTGCGCCGTCTCCCCGGGCAGTCGTGGCGACGTTGGCGGGTATTTCGGCCGCGTGGCTGGGCGCCGCGTCGGTCGGGCTGATGTCTCCTCCGCTCCGACACGGCTTGACCTGGGTCGCCCTCGCCGTCGCCCTGGTCGCCTCCTGGCCGGCCCGGCAGGAGGGAAAAGAGCGATGGATTCTGATCGCTGCCCTGGTGATCGCCGCGGCGATGATCGCGCAGGCGATGCCCGTTTACGGCGTGCTGGCCGTCTCGCTGGTGTTGGCGATGCTGGCCCGGGCTAATGAAGGGTTGGACCGGCGGGCTCTCCTGGCGACGGCGTTTGCCGCACTGGTTCTGGGCGTTTTCGTTCTCGCGTGCGCTTCGATTCCGACCCTCTGGTCGATCGCCGATACGTTGGCCGCAGCGATCGCCGGACTGGCCGCGTTCGCGTCGGGAAGGCCGCTTTGGGTCGGGCCGACGTTCGCCGGGCTCGACTTCCTGGTCCTCATGGCCGCCCTCTACGGCGTTTGGCTGGTTGGGACGCCTCGGCCGCGGCTTGCTCGGGCCTTGTACGCGGGCGCGGCGATCCTCGGGGGGCACTTGGCCTATCTGGTGCTCTTGTCGTACTCGGTCAATCTTCACGAGGCATTGCCCCAGGCTCCCCCGCCGCCGGAGTTTCGGGATTACATTCCGCCGCCCTGGAGCTGGAGCGAGGCCGCGCGAAGCCTGCTCCCCTGGAACGCACCCCTGTTGGCTGGGGTGATCCACCTGGCCGTTGCCGCGGCCATGTTTCGCTGGTCGGCCTGGCGGAAGGATGAAGGCGGAAGGATGAAGGATGAAACGGGGGCAACGGGACATCTTGATTCATCCTTCATCCTTCATCCTTCATCCTTTCCTCGGAAGGCCCATTTGCCGGCCTGCATCGTGCTGGCGATCCTCGTTCCGTTGCTGACGACCCTTGCGCCCGGGCAGTCGGACTTGGCCGACAAGAAGATCGTTGCCTATGACCGGGGCTTGCTCGACTGGGACAAGCCGGTTCATGATCGCTACGGTCAGGCCTCGGCCGGGATGTACGGGATGCTGCCGGGGTTCGTCCGAAGTTTGGGCGGCCGGTTCGAGCGTTCGGCCGAGCTGACGGAGGAGGACCTCGGCGAGGCCGACGTATTGCTCGTGATTCACCCCGCCCAACCTTGGGCACCCGAGCAGCTTGAGCGGATATGGGATTTTGTTCGGCGTGGCGGTTCGCTGTTGGTGGCCGCGGGGACCATGGTCCGGGAGGGGGACCTGGCAAGCTCGTTCAACGAGTTGCTCGAGCCGGCGGGAATCGAGGTCCGCTTCGACACGGCCGCGCCCGTCACCTGGCACTGGCAGCACTCGTACACGGCCATGGCCCATCCGGCAACGACGGGGATCGACGATCGTCAAGACCGCTTTGGGCTGGACGAGGGCCCTTCGATCCGCGTCCGGTGGCCCGCCCGACCCGTTCTCTTGGGGCGCTGGGGATGGAGCGATCCGGGCAACGACTCGGTGTTGACCCGCGCGTACCGCCACGACGCCGGGGAGCAACTTGGCGACCTGGTGCTGGCGGCCGAGGCGACGCTGGGGCGGGGAACCGTGTTCGTGCTCTCCGACACGTTCGCACTCGGCAACGAAGGGAACGTCGACTCCTACGTCTTCACCGGCCGTTTGCTGGCCTCCCTGGCCGGGCGCGCCGGCAATCCGCAAGCGGCCTGGCGGCAAGCGCTGGGGCTCTTGGGGTGTATCGCGCTGGTAGCGCTTGTCGTTTGGCCGCCCCGGCGGAAGGATGAAGGCGGAAGGATGAAGGATAAGGAGGGGGAAACGGGACATCTTGATTCATCCTTCATCGTTCAGCCTTCATCCTTTTTCTCTTCCGCAACCCGGATAGCTGCAGTGGCGCTGGTCCTGGCTCTCACGCTGGCCGCCTCCAGGACGTTCAGCCACGTGAGCATGCGGGTGATGCCCGACGGGCGAGGGCGTGCGGCGTTTAACGACGTCGCCTACATCGACGCCTCGCACGTCGAGGCCTACAGCGACAGCGGCTGGGGCTACGACGGCATCGCCGGGCTGGCGCTCACGCTGATGCGAAACGGCTACCAGGCGTTCCTTTTGCCGGAGCTGAGCGGCGAGCGGCTCGAGCGGGCGGGACTGCTGATCTCGATCGCCCCGGCCCGGCCGTTCTCGGCGGCCGAGCGGGCGGCGGTGCGCCGGTTCGTCGAAGGGGGCGGGGTCTTTATCGCCATGGCGGGAGCGGAGCAAGCCGGCCCGATCCAGCCGTTGTTGGAAGAGTTCGACCTGCGTGTACCCCGTTCGCCCGTGGGGCCGGGAGAGGAAGATCGCGAGCCCAAGCCGATGGGGTACGAGCCGATTCGCTACCTGTCGGACCCAAAGACCGACAGCTACGGCCTCGTTCACCTCTACACGGCCTGGCCGATCGAGTGTTCCGAGCTTTCGGTCCTCCTGCGCGGGACGGACGGCCTCCCCGTGGCTTCCTGGCAGCAAGTTGGCAGCGGAAAGGTCGTTCTGATCGGCGATCCGTGGTTCGCGATGAACCGGAACCTGGAATACATGGGCGGAGAACCGTTTCTCGGACGCCACGACAACGCCCACTTCTGGCGATGGCTCCTCACCCGCTTGACCGACCAGGAGGATTGGGTCCCGCCGAACGTCGACGAGGTGGGACCATGATGCGGGCATGGATCGGTTTGGCGCTGTTGTCGGCCTCCTGGCTTTTTGGCTTGGGGTTCTTCACCCCGCCACACTGGCCGGCCTGGACGGCGGCGGTCGCGCTGGGCGCGATTCTGCTGGCCTCTCGGCCCGTGCGCGTGCCGGGCGGACGCGACGCAGGCGTTGCGGCAGCCATGCTCGTGCCGGCGATCTGGTTCATGCCGTGGCCCTATCGGGCGGCGCCGGCGTTGATCGCCGCCGGCCTGGCGCTCCAATTCCTGCCGGTCCCGCGACGCTGGCCGAAGCCGCTCGGCTGGGGCGCCGTGAAGGCCGGCGTGGTGCTCCTAGCGTGAGTTTATTAGCAAAGTGGCCGTTTGGGTAGGCACGAGCCGCCGCAACCTGTGTGATGTCAATGGGTTGCGGCTTTTTCTGCGTCTGATGATTGCGTATACACTGAAATAGGAACAATTTGTACTTGATCTAACGCCAATAATTATGATATATTCTCGGAATTGGTGAAAGATGTATACACTGAGAATCCGAGGGCGGACGCCATGGCCACTATCCAGGCAAAGATATCCAGGGGGCAGAAGTACTGGTATATCGTCGAATCGCGGCGAGTGAATGGCAAGCCCAGG
>JBDRTC010000853.1:0-6170 GCA_043824335.1 Planctomycetota bacterium
TCCTTCATCCTTCATCATTCGCTTCCTGCCGCCTGTTGATCGATCCGCCCGCTCCCGGGGCGTGGAACATGGCGGTCGACGAGGTGCTCATGGAATGGTCGGCGGCCATGGGCGGATGCGCTTTGCGGTTCTACCGTTGGCGGGAGCCGACGTTGTCGCTGGGGTATTTCCAGGAGTACGAGGACCGCAAGCGGCACGCGGCCAGCCTGGATTGTGCGGTGGTGCGCCGCACCAGCGGCGGCGGAGCGATCCTTCACGACGCCGAATTGACCTACAGCTTTACGCTGCCTCGCAAAGGCCACCTCGCCCTGGATAGGCTCGCTCTTTACGAGGTCGCCCACATTACGTTGATCGAGGTGTTGGCGGAACGAGGGATCGCCGCGTCCCTGTGTAGGGGACCGGGCGAGAGCACGCCCAGCAGGCAACCGTTTCTCTGTTTCGAGCGACGCGCACCGGGCGACGTACTGGTGGGCCAGGCCAAGATCGCCGGCAGCGCCCAGCGTGGCTCGCCGGGGGCCGTGCTCCAGCACGGGAGCGTGCTCCTCAAACGCTCGCCCGCCGCCCCGGAGCTTGAAGGACTCGTCGACCTGACGCAAACGCCGATCGAAGCCGAGTATCTCGTTGACGCCTGGCAAAGCAAGTTGGGCCGGCGCCTGGGCCTCACATGGCACGATGGCCCGCTCTCCGGCCCCGAGCAACGGCGGGCGGGGGAGCTGGTCGAGGCAAAATTCGGCGCCGCGGCCTGGACCCGGTACCGCTGAGGGCCGCATTTCCCATCTGGTGCCTCGTTGTAGTTGAATCTCTGGTTGCTATTGACAACAACCCGCCAATGGCACCCGAATCACAACTCAAGAACTGATGGACTACAAGCCGGACATGGAGCTACCACCCGAAGTGATGAGGCGTCCTCCCTCGGTAACCCCGCCCGCTTCCGGCCAAAGCCGCCAAACACGTGACAGCGACAGCGCCGTGGTGTAGTATTAATAAGGTGTCGTGCTTTTCGGCAGCCCCACGAGAACTCGTCCGCCGCCAGCGCTTTGTGAACTCGACAGCCGCTGCGGACTGCCGACCAAGCCGCCCACACCACCCGAGTTCGCCCGGGGATTCGCAGTCAACCGATCGGTTGCCGCGTGCCGATACCCAGGAGGAGGGTGTTCGCCTCCTTTGGGGTTTCCATCACCCTGAAGAGCGGTCGAGCCGGCCCTTCATGTCGGAGGTTGGGGGTTGCATTGGGAAAAAATCGGCGTAAAGTGGCATGAATTGCTGGGGCGAGGCGCGGGTCCGGCGGGCGGGCTTCTTCCTTTCAGGCGAGGATACGGGATGGAGTTGAAACTGGTCGTGGCGACGGGGGCAAGGGCGGGAGAGGAAGTGTCGGTTGTGGGGCCCATGTTCTTCATCGGCCGGGCGGAAGACTGCCAACTCCGGCCTCGCAGCGATCTGGTCAGCCGGCACCATTGCGCGATCACGGTTGAGGAAGGGTTCGTCGGCGTCCGCGAGTTTGGAAGCAAGAACGGCACCTTTGTCAACGGCGAGCAGGTCCGGGGCGAGCGAGAGCTGAAGAACGGCGACCGCCTCAAGGTGGGCGACCTCGAGTTTGAAGTGCAGTTGAACGTCGCCATCGGCGGGAAGAAGAAACCCAAGGTTCAGAGTGTCCAGGAAGCCGCGGCCCGAACCATCGAATCGACCGTCGACGACATGGACCTCGATAGCTGGCTGGGCGACACCGACACCAAGACCCTCGAAACCAAGCACTCCGAAAACGCCGGAACGGAAACCGTCACCTCAGCAACTCCGGACGACGAGGCCCGACTCCCCAAGGAGAAGCCCAAGAAGAAGGGGAAGGAGGGCAAAGTGGTGGGCGTGTCGGACGCGGTGACTCGGAAGCTCACCGCCGCGACCCCCACCGATGCGGCCGCCAAAACGCTGAAGGACTTTTTCCGGGGCCGCGGATGATCCCTGGGGTCCTGGAGGAGCCTCGCCGATGAGAGCAACCGGTCAAGGCCCCAAATCGGCCGCGCTTTTGGGGTTGGCCTTCGATAACCACGACGGGCATTCCCGGCTCACCCGGGGAAAGAACTTCATCCTCTGCGGGGGCAGCGAAGAGACGCACGCCGTGATGCAGGAAACCGCAGTGAAAATCAACGAGCACCTCGACAAGCGGGGCAAACGCCTCGAAGACGTCGGCGTGGGCGAGCTTCGCGAAATCTGCCGGGACGTAAGCGATTCCATCGGCGAGAGCCGATAGGCGAGTCCCAGCGTTCTTCTTCCCGCACCTTCGGCCAGACGCAGCAGCACAGGCATCTTGCCTGTGTTGTCCAGCCACCTCTCAAGAGGGGGTTTCGTCGTTGGGAATTGTGCAACCGTCCTTTTTGCGTCGAACTCACCCCCTTCCTATTCCGCTTAATCCATTCAGATCCCTCTTTTTACCTGATCGCTCAACTTTATCGTGCTTTTGGTCCGATCTCTCTCTCAACGGTATCGTGTCCCTTCCTGTGTTTTTACGCGAGTTCCCACGAGAGAGGGTTGTGGCTGTGGCAGACGCGAAGAAAGTTGGAACAACAAAGAGCAAGACGGCCCGTAACCGCTGCACCGCCAAGAAGCAGGTGACGGCCAAGAAGCAGGCGGCAGCCAAGAAGCCGTCGAGAGCGAAGTCGGCCACTTTGTCCAAGCAGTTGGATGCCACAGTCACGGTCGACCGCCGCACGAGCAAGGACTGCCGCAAGGCGACAGATCGGCGCAAGAAGGCAGCCCCGGTCACCGTGGAGCGGCGCAAGATCGAGCGCCGAGCGAAAGTCAATCGGCGGCGTCAGATTGACCCGACCACCTGCGAGCGCGACTACTCGTCCGCCGAGATCGAATTCATGAGCGCTCTGGACAAGTACAAGCGCACCAGCGGGCGGATGTTCCCCACCTGCAGCGAAATCCTCGAGGTGCTCCAAGAGTTGGGCTACCGAAAGCTGCCCGCCGGCGAGTCTGACGACCTAACCGGCCAAGTCCAGGAGGAGCAGGAAGCGGCGGTGTAGACGCCGGCGGCGCGCCCTCTGCGCCCAGGCGGCGCAGACTGGAAAAACTTCCCCAGAAATCCCTCGCCCCCCAATCCCCCCGGGAAATGCCGCCCTGCTGGGCTGGAATCCGGCCTTGCGTCATTTCGACGGGACGGCTATCTTCCCGACACTTTTCCATCCCCCCCGGGGACTCACAGCGCGCAGAGACCTTGTGCCGTGAGATCCGTTCGATTGGCGTATCTTTACAGCGGGGTGCGATCGACGTGTTCAATCCACAAGCGGCAACCCTAGGGGGGCGTGTCAGGGAATTGCCCGTCCCTTGGATGCTCGTCTTGGCCGGGCTGTCCTTGCCCGTCGCCACCGGCTGTGGCAGCATGGCCGCCCAAAGCCGCAACGCCCAAGGGGTGCGGTTTTACGAGCAGGGCCGGTATCAGGAGTCGATCGGGCAGTTCGAGCAGGCCGTCAGCAGCGACCCGAAAAATGCCGACGGCTACTACAATCTGGCGGAAGTCTACCACCGCTCGGGCGTTGCAAACCAGGATCACTCACACCTCGCCCAGGCCGAATACTACTACAACCAGTGCCTCGACCGGGACGAGAACCATCGCCAGTGCTATCGCGGGCTGGCCGTGCTGTTGGTCGAGCAGGAACGCAGCGAAGAGGCGTTCCGTCTGATCGAGGGCTGGGTCGACCGCAACCCCGCGGCGGCCGACCCGAAGATCGAGCTGGCCCGCTTGTTCGAGGAGTTCGGCGACCGCCAGGCGGCCAAGGAGCACCTGATCGAAGCCCTCTCGGCCGATCCCCAGAACGCGTGCGCGCTGGCCGCCCTGGGCAAGTTGCGGGAGCAGATGGGCGAATATGAGCTGGCGCTGCACAACTACCAGCAGTCCCTCTGGCAAGATCGCTTCCAGCCGGAAGTGGCCACCCGGGTCGCCACCCTCCAGTCAAGGCTCCCGGCCACCGGCACGATGCTTCCGGCCCCGCCCGGAGGAACACGCATCGTGACCAGGAACGGGGCGCCTCTGCGCTGAATCGCCCGGGGGCCGTGGAAATCCCCACGCTTCCTCTCTTCGCGCCGCTCCGCCCCATCGCCAAACGGCCCCGCCGCGGGTAGAATAATTCCGCTCTGTCGCGCATGATCGAACGCGTCCTGGCCAATTCGGATGCGGGTCGAACGGTCAGCAATGAAGAAATGTTGCGCAGGATTTGAACGATATTTGTTTTGACAATCCGTGGTCTGGAATCGCAACACGGGGTGCCATCACATGCCGCGAGTCATTGTCCTGGATAACTTGTCCCAGGAAGGTCTCGACCTGCTCGAGTCGGCCGGGAATATCGAGTACGAGGTCCGCACCGGCCTGAAGGACGACGCGCTCGGCGAGGCCCTGCGGGAGTTCGACGGGGCGATCTGCCGAAGTGGCGTCAAGATCACCGCCGACGCGCTGGCCGGAAACCGCCGCCTCAAAGCGATCGCCCGGGCGGGTGTGGGGACCGACAACATCGACAAGGAAGCCGCCACCCGGCTGGGCATCGTGGTGATGAACACGCCCGGCGGCAACACGCTCTCCACGGCCGAGCACACGATCGCCCTGATGCTGGCCCTCTCGCGCAACATCCAGCCGGCCTACCAGAGCCTGCTGGAAGGCCGCTGGGATCGCAAGCAGTACTTGGGTACCCAATTGGCCGGAAAGACGCTGGGCGTCGTCGGCCTGGGAAGGATCGGCCAGGCAGTGGCCACCCGGGCGCTGGCCATGGAGATGCGCGTGCTCGGCTATGACCCGTTCCTTTCGGCCCAGCGGGCGAAGGAGTTGGGGATCCTCGCCTGTGACTCTGTGCGGGAGATGCTCCCCGAGGTCGATTACCTCACCGTCCACACGCCCCTGACCGACGCCACTCGAAACCTGATCGGCCGCGAGGAAGTCAGCTTGATGCGCCGGGGAACCCGGCTGATCAACTGCGCCCGCGGCGGCATCTTCAACACCGACGCCTTGGTCGAAGGGCTCAAGAGCGGACGGCTCGGAGGGGTCGCGCTGGACGTTTACGAGTCGGAGCCGTGTACGGAGAGCCCGCTGTTCGGCATGCCCGGTGTGTTGTGCACGCCGCACCTGGGCGCCAGCACCGAAGAGGCGCAGACGAACGTGGCCGTCGAAGCGGCCGAGCTGCTGATCGATTTCTTCACCACCGGGGCGATCAAGCACTCGGTGAACATGTCGCCTCTGGACCCCAAGACGCTCGAGGCCTTGCGCGGGTCCTTGAACATCGCCTACCGGCTCGGGCTGCTCTTGGCCCAGGTGAGTCAATCCCCGCCGACCGCTTGCCGCATGCGTTACACGGGCGACGTGGCCACGAAGGACACGCGGCTGCTCTCCGCCGCTTTCGCCGCCGGGCTGCTCGAACACGCCATGGAGGCGGAAGTCAACATCGTCAACGCCGAGCTTCTCTTGCGCGAGCGAGGCATCGAGCTGATCGAAGAGCGATCCAGCGACGTGGGTGAGTTCAGCTCCCTGATCACCGCCAAGGTCGTCAGCGACGAGCGCACGGTCGTCGCTTCGGGCACGCTGTTCGGCAAGAACATGCCGCGGCTCGTCGAGAAGGGGGATTGCCGGCTGGAGAGCTGCCTGCACGGCATCCTCGTACTGATCACGTTTCGCGACGCGCCGGGCGTGATCGGCCGGATCGGAAACGTGTTTGGCAAGCACAGGATCAACATCGCCCAAATGTCCGTCGGCCGCAGCACCGACGCGCCCGGGGGCGAGCAGATGGCCGTGCTGTCGTTGGACGGCCATCCCTCGGCCGAAGCGCTGGCCGACGTCCTCGCCATGGAGGCCGTGCGCGAGGCCCGCATCGCCCACCTCCCGCCCCCCCACCAGCTTCCCGCGTGGATGGGTGGATGAGTTTTCCTGGCGGTGATCCCGACTCCTGCGTTGGGTGGCACTGGCTGCTTGTCAGAGAGTGTCCGGGAATTGAAAGTCGCGTTGGTTCGGCAGTTGTACTGCCGAACCTTTTCCGGGCCAACAGGGCGCGGCAGTACAACTGCCGCACCAGCGGAGGTTTTCAACGGGCTGCTAACCGAACCCCTACAGCGAAAGGACGAACTCGATCAGGTCGTTGAGTTCCTGCTCGCTGAGGCCCGCGACGTCGCCGCCCTTGGTTGCTTTCTGGCCG
>JBDRTC010000854.1:0-13338 GCA_043824335.1 Planctomycetota bacterium
GAGATCAGGGATCAGGGGCGTGTGGCGAGTGGTTTGTCATTTCTGATTTGGCGAGTAAGAACGCCCTCCGACTGCGGTCGGTGGGGTCTGCACCAAGTGACACGTTGGCGGACCACACGCATTCCCCCCGTTTACCCCACCGACCGCAGTCGGTGGGCGTTTTCCCGCAAAACTCCTTCGTCCCCTCCCCCTCCTCACTCCCTACTCCCCACCCCCTACTCCTCACTCACTTCTCCCCAAAGCAATACAGGTCGCCGTCATCGGTTCCGATCACCAGGCGTCCGGCGGCCACGGCGGGCGAGGCCGGAATGGACCCGCCGGCCTCGAATTTCCAAAGCTCTTTGCCGGACTTCCAGTCCAGGGCGTAGAGGAATCCGTCGTCGGACCCGAAGAAGACGCGCCCTCCCACGATGACCGGCGAGCTGTCGACCGCGCGACGCGCGGCAAACGTCCAGAGTTTGCGCCCGGTTTTCGGGTCCAGGGCGTGAACCTGCTTATCCTGGGAGCCGACGATGAGCACCTCTTCGGTCACTGCGGCCGAAGCGTGGAAGGGGAGCTGGCGCTCGGGATTCTCGTAGGTCCAAACGACCTTGGCTTCCTTCCAATTCACGGCGAAGAATCGACCGCCGTGCGTGCCGACGAAGGCCATCGGCCCGAGCACCGCCGGCGTGCAGAGTGTGGGGCCCGCCAGATCCACCTGGGCGGCGAGCTTGCCTTGGTCCAGGTCGATGACGTGCAGCCGGCCGTCGCAGCCGGCGACGAAGGTGCGCTTTTCCGCGACCGTGGGGCTGCACTGGATCATGTCGTCGCTCTCATATCTCCAGACTTTCTCGCCCGAGGCGGCTTTGAGCGAGTACAAGCTTCCGTCTTGCGAGCCGAACAGCACGTTGTCCCGGTAGAAATTGGCGCTGGAGTTGATTTCCGCCTCGGTATCGAGTTTCCATTTCGCCTTGCCGGTCTTTGCGTCGACCGAGTAGAACGTGCCGTAACTGTCGCCGATGTAGACAAACCCGCCTTGCACCGCAGGCGAGGCGGTAAACCCGGCCTCGGTGGGGAACGCCCACTTCTTCTGGCCGCTCTTAAGATCGAGGGCGTAGAGATTGCCGTCGGTCGAGCCGACGTAAACGGTTCCGTCGGCAATGGCGGCGGTCGATTCAAACCAGCCGTCGTCGACGGAGAAGGTCCAAACGACATCGAGCTTCTCGGGCAGACTCGTCCGGGCGACCCCGGTCGCCGCCGGGTCGGCGCGGAACAACGGCCAGCCGGTGTCGAGGGGACCGGCAGGCGCACGGGCGGGCGCGGCGGACTCTTGGCCGTCCGGCGGCGCGGAATCGGCCCGACGGCAACCAGCCAACGCGACAAGACAAATCACGACTGCCGTGATGGGGAAGCGGCCGAGGGAGCTTCGGTTGTCGAAACGGTCGCCTGGCAACATCACTCTTCTCCCGCAATTGAGCTTGACGACTCCGGGATACAGTACAAATGGTTCCGCGTGCGAAGGAACAACTCTCCGCCCGTGATGGCGGGAGTGGCCAGGCAGGGTTCATCCATCTCGTTTTGGGCCAACAGCTCGAAGGAATCGGCGGCGGCGAACACGTACACCGTGCCTCGTTCGTTGGTAGCGTAGATGCGGCCGTCGGCGGCGACCAGGCTGGCGCTGAACGTGCCCCGAAGCCGGGTCGTCCAGATCCGCTCGCCGTTGCCGGCATTGTAGCAGTCGAGGCTCCGCGTGTCGCGGACGATGAAGATCCGGTTGCGGTAGGCGACGCCCGTGGGGATGTACGGTCCGCCCCGCCGGACCTTCCAGACTACGCGCGTTTCGGTCACGTCGCCCGAGCCGCCGGGGCGAATGGCCAGGATCGGCCCGTTGCGGCCGCTGGTGCTAAAGACCAGTCCGCCGCTTGACAGGGCGGTGGGCGTGACCAGTTCGGTGGTGCCCCGGACTCGCCACAGCTCGTCGCCGGTCTCGGGGTCGTAGGCGAGTACCAGGCGTCCGTCGGGGCTGCGGCTGCTCGTGCCGTTGACGATCAGCTCCGTCCTGCGGCCCGCCTCGACGTCCGCCTCGACCACGATGGGCGTGGTCCAGCATCCGGAGCTGTCGCGAGGGGTGCGCCAGACTTGCTTGCCCGACCGCTTATCGAAGGTGGCAATGTAGGAGTCCTCTTGGGAGTCGCACAACTGGATCACGAGGTCGCCGTAAAGCATCGGGCTGGCCGCGGTTCCCCACATGTGGCTCAATTCGCCCAGGTCGGCACGCCATAATTGCTCGCCCGAAAAGTCGTGGCAATAGAGTCCGGTGCTCCCGAAGAAGGCGAAGATTCGCTCGCCGTCGGTGGCGACGGTGGCCGAGGCGTGTCCGTTTTTCGTGTGGGTAGGTCCCAGGGCCGGGCCGACCTCGGCTTGCCAGAGACGATGCCCGTCGGACCGGCGGAAACAGAGAATCGAAAGCGAGGGAGGATCGGTCTCGACGCGTGCCGTGGTCAGAAATACGTACTCGCCCCAAACCACCGGCGAGCTGTTGCCCTCGCCGGGGACCTCCACCTTCCAGCGAAAGCCCTCGCCGGCGCTGAAGTGCATCGCCGGACTTCCCCCCGAGGCGATGCCCGAGCCGTTCGATCCCCGCCAGCCGGGCCAGCAGTCGGCATCGACGCCGTCTTCCCTGGGATCACGGTCGAGCAAGGGCCAGGGGCCGGCCTGGGGAGTCGACTCGACGGGCGGACGGCAACCGGCCAATGTGGCCAGGCAGGCCAACAGACCGATGCAATAAAGCCAACCGCCGTCTGCTCGTGAGATGGACGTCATGTCACTGGCATCCCCGCCACCCTGACCGTCGACCCGGCCACGGTCCGGCAGGCTCACGGGGTGTTCGGCGTGTTGGCCGGATCACCGTTGGCGCTAAGCTGTGAGAGGACCTGCAAAAGGCCGTTGAGATGGGCCACTCGCGGCCCGAAACGGTCGACGAACTCGTTGAGCATGAACTCGCCGTCTCGCAGGCATTCGAAGTTCTCCTTGATCTCCTCGGTCAGGTTCGACAAGTACTCGGTCTGAACCTTGCTCAGGGCTTCGGCCGCCATCCGGCAATCCCGGGCCAGACCGGGGTTGGCCTGCTTCCACTGGCCCAACTCATTGGCACGCTGCCGCTGGGACGCGTTGAGCTGCCCGACGAGCTCTTCGAGCAACTCGTTCTGGCGATCCTGAGCGGCCAGCATTTCCCGCAAAACGGGGATCAGCTCGAGATTCGTCCCTCCGCCGGCTGGCGGCCCGGATGCGGCGCCACCGTGCGAAACGTCGATTTGGGTGAAGAACGAGTCTCTGGAACGGCGAGGTTCGGTCATAAAAGCTTTTCCTTTCACATTCCAGTATAAACAGGACCCGACGGAAAAGTCGAGTCTCCTGCCTGAAGTTCTCCGCACGGCCGTTTTGACAAGCTCGTGAAGGCGGAAAAACCTGTGCCGGCGGCCTCGAATGCCCTGGCCTGCCGGACCCGTTTCATCCGCAAGGTCCTAAAGTCCCGACCCTCCCCGGCCCGATTCACGAGGAAGTCATCCAGCGATCGCTCCGGAGTTTGGGAAAAGCAGGGGAAATGGCACACATCGAGAGAACGGGGAGACCCGCGGCGACGTTCGACGCTAAGTCAAGTTCCAACTTGGGTTTCCTGACGGTCGTCCGAGATGCACGGCACGGCCTTTTCGGGGGGTATCTCGTCCTCAACATGGCCGGACGCCCCGTCGAGTTTCACTGCTCCGCCCCGATCAGGCCGAATCGGGCTCAACAGATCCTCTACGGCCCCACTTTGGAGCCCTACCTGTTCGGCGAGCAGATCGGCAAGACCCTGGTGACGACCGGCAAGATCAAGCCGGCGGTGATTTTTACCGACCAGGAGCCGGCCCTGGCCGTCCGTGAGTTTGTGAGCGTGCCGGTGGTGCTGGTTTTGCCGCCGGACGACGAGTCACCGGAAGTCGAGGTTCGCCCGACTTCAGACCTTGGTTTCGCAAGCCAAACGCCAACGGAAACCCGACGCCTCGACGCGGCCCACGGCGACGGCCTGACGGCCTTCCGCCTGGGGCGGAACCGGCTCGCCACGCCCGATTTGGGAGTCGACGATCGGCGGATCGCGACCGATCACCTGGGCAAGCTGCCCGATTCGTTCGATCTGGCCGAACCCTTCGGACGGATTCGCGAAGCCATCGAAGAGGCGCGTCGGGGAGGCACGTAGAGGGCATGTCCAGCGAGTTTGAAACACTTGGTTTGGCTGGCGGCGTGAGTTGGCGCCCGGCGCTGCCCCCAACCATCTCTTCAGTCGATACGACACTCGAGGCCGTCCCTTTCGCGACCGGCTGGAACCGGGCCCTTGGGCGTTCGGCGCATGTTGTGGTCCGCCCACTCGGCTTAACCGGCCCTCCGCCTCGCGTGGTCTCGATCTCGATCGGCCGACAGCCGGTTCGGGTGCGGAGTTTTACGTTTGCCGAGCCGGACCGGAATCGGGATGACCGAGAGCAGACCGCGTCCGCTCTTTCGCACAAGGGCTCCTCCGTACAAGACTCCTCCGTCCAAGCAGCGGACCTGGCTCCCTTCTTGCTCACGGGCCCGACCCGAATCAAGCCGCCGGCCGACGTAATCAAGCTCGAGGACCGGCTCCATTACCTGCTGCAACCTTCGCTGGAAGCGATCCTGGCCGAACGGTCGCTCGAGTTTCCCCTGAAGCCGTTCAGCTATCAGTTGGAAGGGGTTGCCTTCCTGTACCCGCGGCACGCGGCGATCCTGGCCGACGAAATGGGCCTGGGCAAGACGATGCAGGCGATCACGGCCATCCGGCTGTTGGTCCGATCCGGTGAGCTGCGGCGCGTGCTCCTGGTCTGCCCCAAGCCGCTGGTGAGCAATTGGAAGCGCGAGTTCGACCTTTGGGCGCCGGAGATTCCGGTGTTGGTGATCGAGGGGGACCAGGCCCGGCGCCGCTGGCAATGGCAGGTGCCCGAGATGCCCGTCAAGATCGCCAACTACGAGCTGTTGCACCGGGACCAGGAAACGTTCGACGTGCGCGACGCCTCCGGAAAGCCCGGACTCCACTTCGACCTCGTCGTGCTCGACGAGTCGCAGCGGATCAAGAACCGCTCAAGCGCCACCAGCCACGCCGCCCGCGGGCTCTCCCGCAGTCGAAACTGGGCGCTGACGGGCACGCCCGTGGAAAACAGCCCCGAGGACCTGGTGGGTATTTTCGAGTTCCTGGCCCCGGGCCTTCTCTCGCCGGAAATGAGGCCCCGCCGCATGGGCCGGACGGTCGCCGACTACGTGCTGCGGCGGACCAAGGACCGCGTGCTCACCGATCTGCCGCCAAAACTCTTCCGCGATGCCGAACTCCAACTCACTCCCGAGCAGCACGAAACCTACCGGCTGGCCGAGCGCCAGGGCGTGCTGCGGCTCACGGAGCTGGGCGAAGCGGTCGCGATCCAGCACGTCTTCGAGCTGGTGCTGCGGCTCAAGCAGATCGCCAATTTCGACCCGGCCACCGGGGCCAGCTCGAAGCTGGAACGCCTCGAGGCCGACCTGGAGGAGGTCGCCCAGAGCGGGCGCAAGGCGCTCGTGTTCAGCCAGTGGGTCGAGACGCTCGATCGCCTGGCCCGGCGCCTCCGCCGCTTCGGGCCGGTCGAGTACCACGGACGCGTGCCGGTGCGCCGCCGCGACGCGGTGATCCGCTCCTTTCGCGACGACCCGAGCCGGCACGTGATGCTGATCAGCTACGGGGCGGGCGGAGTGGGGTTAAACCTTCAGTTTTCCGGCTACGTCTTTCTCTTCGACCGCTGGTGGAACCCGGCCGTCGAAGACCAGGCGATCAACCGCGCCCATCGCATCGGCGTCGCCGGCCCGGTCACGGTCACCCGGTTCCTCATGCTCGACACGATCGAAGAACGGATCAACCACATCCTCGAAGAGAAGCGGGAGCTGTTCAACACGATCTTCTCCGGCGCCGAAGGGCACCGCAAGCTGGGCCTCACCCAGCAGGAGCTTTTCGGCCTGTTCGACCTCAAGTGCCCCGGCGGGCCGATCAAGTTCGCGGCGTGAGCCCCGACGCCGGTTCCCTCTCGTCCGGTATTTGAGCTTTCTGTCGGAAGTTGACCTCCGGCTTAACGGCACGGATACTGAGACAGTGGTCACCGGGCCGTTCGCGAGGGGTCGTGGAAGTACATCGACCTGCCCTCGGGCGAGCGTTACCTGTTCGATCTGGCCGAGGACCTCGCCGAGGAGCACAACCTGGCCGACGCCAAGCCCGAATTGGCCGGCCGGATGCGCCGGATGCTCGACGGCTGGGAAGCCGACGTCGACCCGCCGCTTTACGACCAGCGGCCGAAGCGGCCGGATCGACCGTAGGCGTGGCTCGCGGGCCCACCCGCTCACGCGGGGAGCGGGTGCTTGTGAGAGCCGGGAAAACCGGTTAGCCTAGTGGTCCGTCAAGGCTGTTTTGCCGGGTGCCACGGGCATCTTGCCCGTGCTTCCACGGCAGCACTGGCGAGACGCCAGTGGCACCCAACCCGTCATTTCGGGCTTGACAGACGACTAGAGGCCCACGGCACGGACCATAAACCTGCTGCCTCCAGGGAGAGGATAGGATGGCCAAGTCGAAAGCGAAGAAGTTCGCCATCGGCGTCGACTACGGCACGAACAGCGTGCGCACACTGATCGTCGACACGGCCGACGGCCGGGAAATCGCCACGTACGTCTACGATTACCCCAGCGGCGAGGACGGCATCCTCCTGGACCCCAAGGACCCGAACCTGGCACGGCAAAACCCGGCCGACTACGTCGAAGGCTTTTACCGGTCGGTCCGCGGCGCGCTTCGAGCGGCGAAGAAGGAGCCCGGCTTCGAGGCGGAGAGCGTGGTGGGGATCGGCGTCGACACGACCGGCTCCACGCCGATTCCCGTTGATCGCGAGGGCACGCCGCTGGCCTTCAACCCAAGATTCAAGAAGGATTTGGCGGCGCAAGCGTGGCTGTGGAAAGACCACACCGGCCATGCCGAGGCGGCCGAGATCACCGAGACCGCGCGTCAAGGCAGGGCTCCCTATCTCGCCAAGTGCGGGGGCACGTACAGCTCGGAGTGGTATTGGTCAAAAATCCTGCACTGCCGGCGGACCAGCCCGAGAGTCTTCGACGCCGCCTACGCATGGGTCGAATTGGCCGACTTCATTCCCGCGTTTCTGACCGGCCGCCCCGATCCGGAAACGCTCCCCCGCTCCATCTGTGCCGCGGGTCACAAGGCCATGTACCACGACCAATGGGGCGGCCTTCCCAGCAAGCGGTTCCTCGCCCGGCTCGATCCGGAGCTGGTCCCGCTTCGCGACCGTTACGCCCCCAAGGCGATTCCGGCCGATCAGAAGGCGGGTGAACTCGCGGCCCAGATCGCCAAGCGAGTGGGGCTTCCGGCAGGGCTTCCCGTGGCCGTCGGCGCGTTCGACGCCCACACCGGCGCGGTGGGAGCGGGCATCAAGCCGGGTACGCTCGTGAAGATCATCGGCACGAGCACGTGCGACATGATGGTCGCCCCTCTCGACCGAGACCTGCCCGACATTCCCGGCCTATGCGGGATCGTGCCCGGGTCGATCGTGCCCGGCATGTACGGGCTGGAGGCCGGGCAGTCGGCCGTGGGCGACATCTTCAACTGGTTCGCCGGCCACCTGGCCCCCGCCCCGTTCACGCGCAAGGGCGACGCGCACGCGAACCTCACGCGGGAAGCCGAGAAGCTCAAACCCGGCCAGAGCGGGCTCTTGGCCCTCGACTGGAACAACGGCAACCGCACGATCCTCGTCGATCCGCTCCTGACCGGCATGTTGGTCGGCCAAACTCTCCACACCACCGCCGCGGAGGTCTACCGGACCCTGGTCGAGGCGACCGCCTTCGGGGCACTCGTGATCATCAAGCGGTTCGAAGAGTATGGCGTGCCGGTCCGCGACGTGGTCAACTGCGGCGGCATTGCCGAAAAGAACCCCTTCGTGATGCAGATTTACGCCGACGTCTGTAACCGCCCGATGAAGATCAGCCGATCGGCCCAGACGTGTGCCCTGGGATCGGCCATCTTTGGCGCCGTCGTGGGGGGAGCCTACAAGACGACCGAGCAGGCCGAGCAACGGATGACCGGCGTGAAGCGGGAGGTCTACCGCCCCAGAAAGGCCGCAGCGGCCGTCTACGCCGAGCTCTACGAGCTCTACCGCACGCTGCACGACGCCTTCGGCACGACCGCCTCGAAGAACAAGCTATATAACGTAATGAAGAAACTCATCGCCATCCGCGATCGGGTGCGCAAGGGGTGAACCACGTCAAGAGGGGCGTTGAGGCAACGTGTGCTTGGATGGAGCAATCCGAAAACATGAACCTGACCAAACTCCGCGAAGAAGTCTGCCACACGAACAAAATGCTGCCGGCCACCGGGCTGGTCACCATGCACTCCGGAAACGCCAGCGGGCTCGACCGCCAGGCGGGACGGCTGGTGATCAAGCCCTCGGGCATGGAGTACGACACGCTCGGCCCGGAAGACCTCGTGGAGGTGGATCTGGAAACCGGCGCCGTGATAGATTCCGAGCTGCGCCCGAGCGTCGACCTCCCGCACCATCTCTACCTCTACCGCAAGATGCCCGAGATTTGCGGTATCGTGCACACCCACAGCAACTACGCCACGGCCATGGCGGCCCTGGGCAGACCGATCCCCCTTTGCCTCACCGCGATCGCCGATCAGTTCGGCGCCGAGATCCCCTGCACTCCGTACGTCGACAACGAGGGAAATCACATCGGTCGGGCGATCGTGAAGCACCGCAACCGCGCCCCGGCCGTGCTGCTTGGCAACCACGGGGTGTTCGCCTGGGGCCCGACGCCCCGCGACGCCCTGAAGGCCGCCGTGATGACCGAAGACGTGGCCAAGACCGTCCATCTGGCCATGCAGATCGGCAAGCCCCTGGAACTCCCGCCGGAGGAAGCCAAGAAGTGGTACGATCGCTACCGCCGCTGGTACGGACAGGCGTGATGTGCGAAACATTATCGAACCTGGTGGAGATTCTCCGATGAAATCAACTTGCTTTGTGTTCTTGACCGTTGCGATTTCTCTGCTCGTTGGGGTAACGTCCGGCGTCGTCCGTGGTGCGGGCATCGAGGCCGGAGTGGCGGCCGTGGACATCACCCCGCCGCTCAATTACCGGATGTGCGGCTACTTCCACGAGCGGCTGAGCACGGGAACCCACGATCCGCTGATGGCCAAGGCAATCGTCTTGCGCCAGGACGGGCGCCAGGCGGCGATGGTCTTTTGTGACCTGATCGGCTTGCCGCTTGAGCTGACCCTGCACGTTCGCCGGGCGGCCGAGGAAAGGACGGGCATCCCGGCCGCAAACATTCTCCTGGCCGCCACCCACACGCACACCGGACCGCTTTACACCGGCGCGATGCGAAAGCACCTCCACGACCTGGCCGTGACCAAACAGGGGAGCGACCCGGCCGAGAAAGTCGACTACCCGGCCCAGCTTCTTGAGAAGCTCGTCGAGGTGATCGCCCACGCCCAGGCCGCCGCGGGGCCGGTGAAGCTCTCTGTCGGCGTGGGCCGGCAGGAGGGCCTCTCGTTCAATCGCCGGTTTCACATGAAAGGCGGCGGCCCCGTGCGGTTCAACCCCGGCAAGATGAACCCCGACATTCTCCGGCCCGCCGGACCGATCGATCCGGAGGTCGGCGTCCTCCTGTTCCGCAGCACCGCCGACGATCGGCCGCTGGCCTCGCTGACCGTGTTCGCCCTGCACCTGGACACGGTCGGCGGGCTCGAGTACAGCGCCGACTTTCCCTATTACCTGGAGCAGTCGCTTCGCCAGGAGTTGGGCGAAGCGTTTCTCTCGTTCTTCGGCAACGGCACCTGCGGCGACATCAACCATGTTGACGTCTCCCACAACCGCCCCCAGGGCGGGCATCAGGCGGCGGAGCGGATCGGCCGGACGCTGGCCGCCACGGTCAAGGCAACGCTGAACGATTCAAGCGAGGTCAAGAAACCCTCGCTCGACGTGCGAACGGAAGTTCTCCACGTCCCGCTCCAGCAACCCGGCGAAGACGAAATCGCCTGGGCCAGGGAGGCGATGAAGAAGGTCCACACCCCGGAGATGCCGTTTTTGGACCGGGTCAAGGCCTACAATATCGCGGCCCTCGAACTGATCGGAGGCGACACGCTTCCAGTGACGGTCCAGGTGTTCAGGATCGCCGACGAGGCGGCCGTCGTGGCCCTGCCCGGCGAGCCGTTCGTCGACCTGGGCCTGGCCATCAAGAAGGCGTCCCCCTTCGCAACCACGATCGTGATCGAGCTGGCCCACGACGCCCCCGCCTACTTTCCCACTCGCAAGGCGTTCGCCGAAGGCAGCTACGAGACCGTCAACTGCCGCATCCGGCCCGGCGGCGGGGAGATGCTGGTCGACGCGGCGGTTCGGCTGCTCAGCGACCTGAAATAGACATTAACCATCGCCGACGTGCCGTCGGCGGCTAAACGGCGGAAACTGAAGTCGACGGGCCAAATGGGAGACTGACATCATGACCGACAAGATTGTACCCAGTCGAACGAGAGGGCGTCTGGTGCTGAATCGCCGGGGGTTTCTCGCCGGGGCGGCGGCCATGGGGCTGACGGCCCTCGGGCCGGGGCTCGCCCGCGGCTCGCAAGGCGGCTCGAAGAAGTATCGCGTTGGGGTCATCGGGCATACCGGCCGGGGCAATTATGGGCACGGGCTCGATAAGGTCTGGCTCGAAGTGCCGGCTGCCGAGATCGTTGCCGTGGCCGACGCCGACGAAGCGGGCCTCGCCGCCGCCGTCAAGCGAACCGGCGCGGCCAAGGGATATGCCGACTACCGCCGGATGCTCGACGAGGTGAAGCCCGATTTGGTGAGCATCGGCCCCCGCTGGATCGACCAGCACCGCGACATGGTCGTCGCGGCCGCCGAGAGCGGCGTGCGGGGAATCTACTTCGAGAAGCCGATGTGCCGCACCATGGCCGAGGCCGACGAAATGATCGCCGCCTGCGAGAAAAACAACGTGAAGGCGGCCGTCTCCCATCAGACCCGCTACAGCCCCAGGCTCGCCGTGGTCCGCGAGCTGATCGAGTCGGGCAAGATCGGCCGCGTGTTGGAACTGCGGGCACGCGGCAAGGAGGACGGGCGCGGTGGGGGCGAAGACCTTTGGGTGCTCGGCACGCACGTATTGAACCTGGTGAACCATCTCGGGGGCGAGCCCAAGTGGTGCTACGCCACGGTCGAGAAGGAGGGCCGGCCGGTGACCAAGGACGACGTGGCCCCGGGTAACGAAGGGATCGGTCCGCTGGCCGGCGACGAAATTCACGCCATGTACCGGCTCGACAGTGGGCGCACGGCCTACTTCGATTCGGTCCGCGGCGCCGGCGGGCGCCCCTCACGCTTCGGACTGCGCATTTTCGGCTCCGAAGGGGTGATCGAAATGGGGACCGGCTACCTGCCGCCCGTCTTCTTTCTCCCCGATTCCTCCTGGGCCCCGGGCCGCAGCGGCAAGGCCTGGGTCCCGGTCAGCTCGGCCGGCGTCGGCCAACCCGAGCCGCTCTCCGACGGCGGACTCTACGCCGGCAACGTGTTGGCCGCCCGCGACCTGATCGCCGCGGTGGAGGGAGACGGCCAGCCGCAAGGCAGCATCTACGAGGCCCGCACGGCCACAGAGATGATCGTCGCCGTGTTCGAGTCGCACCGCCAGGGCGGCCCGGTGGCGTTCCCGCTTGAAAACCGCCAGAACCCGCTCGCCATGCTCGACTGACGGGGCCGCGTGCCGTTCGGCTCTGGTTCGTTGAATCGGTCCCGGGGGGATAGACAATGGATGCGTCGTCGAAGACGCCCGATCGCTTTCCGAATCGCTGCCCCGTTTGCGAGAAGTACATCGTCATCGAGCTGTCGCAGCCCGACGACGGCGGCTCCTTTTCCCAATGCGGTCACCTGGTGTCTTCGAACGACGGGGACGGCCGCGAGACGCTGGCCGTGAAACTCGATTCCGGCCAACCGGACGTCGACGTGCTCAGCGCGAACCACCTTCGAGCCAAGGCGATCGGGCGGGTCTGTGAACACATTCCCCGCACGGACGGTCCGCCCCGCCTGGCGCTGGACCTCGCCGGCGTCGACTTCGTAAGCAGCAGCGTGGTGGGCCAACTGATTACGCTGCACAAAGCGGTTCAGGCGCGCTCCGGTTGGCTGAAGCTCCGCAACGTCGGGCCGGAAACGCGCGAGGCACTCCAGATCATGGGCCTCGACAAGTTCTTCGAGATCATCGACCCGTGAGGGTTGGCTCCCCGCTTGGCAGCCCGCTGAAAAAGGCGAGTCAACCCAGCCCCAGCGGCGAGAACAACACCACGAGCGTGAGGATTACCAGCACAAACAGGCCCCACCAGGTGATCACACTGGTGTACCAGCGTTCCCCCAGGCCGCCGAGCACGTTCATCGTGCGCCAATTGAAGACCAACTGATCGGTCGTTTGGCCGGCGGGGGGCGGGCGTGTGAGCAGGCTGACCGTGACCGTGACCAGCACGCAGAAGATCCAGTTCAGGGCCGCCTGGTTCGAGTAGGGCTCGAGCCAGTACGGATGCCCGGGGACAAAGTTCACAAACAGCTTGATGGCGATCCCCAGCGCGAAGCCCGAGAGCACTGCCGCGGTGGCTCCCACGGCGTTGATCCGGCGCCAGAGGATACCCAGCAAAAAGACGGCGGCGAACGGCGGGGCGAAGAAGGCGTAGAGCGTCTGAATGTAGACGAACACGCTTTTGCCCAACTCGCCGATGAATCCGGCCAGGCCCATGGCCACCACGAGCACGACGACCGAAGTGCCGATCCCCACCCTGACCAAATGGCGGTCGGTTGCAGCGGGTCGAACGAGCGGCCGGTAGATGTCGAGCGTGACGATCGTTGCCGTCGAGTTGAGCACGGAATTGACCGTCGATTGGATGGCCCCGAAAAGCCCGGCCAGGACCAGCCCTCGAAGGCCCGCGGGCACCAGCGCCTGCACCAGTCCGACGAACGTCTGGTCGGCCTCCACCTGAACGTCTGCCCACGGCAACAACAGCACCTCCGGATGAAGCGCGAAGAGGATCAGGCCCGGCACCACGATGATCGCCGGCAAAAACGCCTGCGTGAACCCGGCCAGCACGATGCCCATCCGGGCGTGGTAGGCGTTTTTCGCTCCCAGCACGCGCTGAATCATGAACTGGTTGAGCACGTTGTACCAGATGCTGACCGAAAAGACGCCGAAAAGGAAATTGGTCCAGGGCTGCAAGTAGTGGGTGATCGGCTGGAAGACGGAGAGGCGGTTGTATTGGTCTGCGTGCAC
>JBDRTC010000855.1:0-14194 GCA_043824335.1 Planctomycetota bacterium
TCCTGGAGCAGTCGGGCAAGCTCTGGACCCTCCTGGCCGGCGGCACCGTGCTGATGGCGCTGGGGCTGGTCGACGATCGTCGGGGGCTCGACTGGAAGGTCCGCCTCGGTGTGCAGACGCTGGTGGCGCTGGTCCTGGTCCTTTTCGGTTGGCGACTGACCCTGTTCATCGAGGCGCCGCTTTTGACCGGCCTGTTGAGCGTGGTGTGGATCGTCGGACTGGTCAACTCGTTCAACATGCTCGACAACATGGACGGTCTTTCAGCCGGGGTGGCCGCCATCGCCGCCGCGATGCTGGCCGCCGTGATGCTCCTGGCCGGCGACCCGGTCACGCACCAGCCGCAACTGTTCGTGGGCGGGTTCCTCTTGGTGCTGGTCGGGGCCCTGGTCGGATTTCTCTGGCACAACCGCCCGCCCGCCAGGCTGTTCATGGGCGACGCGGGCGCCTACCTGATCGGGTATCTGTTGGCGATGGCGTCGCTTCGGGGCACGTTTACCGGGGGCGATGCGCCGGTACACGCGGTTTTGGCCCCGCTGTGCGTGCTGGCCGTGCCGCTTTACGATACCGTCACGGTGATCCTGATCCGGCTCCGCTCCGGCCGTAGTCCCTTCGTGGGCGACAAGAGCCATTTCTCCCACCGCCTGGTCGAGCTGGGTATGACCAAGACCCAGGCCGTGCTGACCATCTATCTGACCACCGCCACCTGCGGCTTGGGGGCCCTGCTGTTGCACCAGGTCAGGGAGTCGGGGGCGTGCATCATTTTGCTCCTGGTGGGCTCGGTGCTGGTGCTGGTCGGCATCCTCGAGACCACGGGCCGAGGCGAGCGCCCGGATCGGGGTAACGAGAACGATCATGGCCAGACGTAAACGGAAACGAACCCCGGGCTCGACCGCCGAGCGGCCGCCGTTTCCCCGCGACGCGTCGCTGGAAGACGAGCCGGGGCCCGATCGCTGGCGTCCGTGGCTTCTGGGGGCGCTTTGTCTTCTGTTCGTCCTCCGGCCGCTCTTTCCCAGCGAGTCGGCCGTCCAAGGCGACGGCCTCGTTGTGGTCATGCTCTGGATCGCGTTGGCCGTGCTCTGGCTCTTGGGCGCGGTCGGACGTGGGCAGTTTCGCGTGCGATTCGGATGGGTCGACGCCGCCGTGGTCCTTCTGGTCGCGTGGCACTCGGTCGCCGCCGTTTGGGCGACCACCCGCGTAAGCCCCCGGCCCGCGGTCAACATGCTTTGGGAGTGGGTCGCCTACGCGCTCTGCTTCTTGTTGGCCCGGCAGTTCATCGTGGGGCGTCGCGAGGCCAGGGCGATGGTGGCCGTGATGGTCGGCTTGGCCGTGGCCCTGGCGGGCTACGGGCTGTACCAGTATTTCTGCGAATTGCCCGCGACCCGGGCGGAATACAGGGCGAACCCGGCCGCCGCATTGGAGGCCGCGGAATTGAATTTCGCTCCAGGCTCACGCGAGGCCCTGCTCTTTGAGAAACGCCTGGAAAGCATCGAGCCGATTGCCACTTTCGCCCTGGCCAACTCGCTGGCCGGATACCTGGCCCCGTGGCTCGTCGTTACGGTGGGGATCGGCGTGGGCGCCGGGCTGGGCCGAAAACAATGGAGAACCTGGCTGGCGCTCGCGGCATGTGCCCTCCCTCCGGCAACCTCTCTGATTCTGACCAAGAGCCGTAGCGCGTTCGTCGCCGTCGCCATGGGCTTGCTGCTGGTGGGGTTGTTCCGTCGCGGGGGAAAGACACGGCTCGGCTGGCGATTCCCCGCGGCCATCGCCGCATCTGCAGCCTTGCTCGTCGCTGCCGTGATCGCTGTCGGCGGCCTCGACGTCAAAGTCCTCTCCGAGGCCTCCAAGTCGCTCGGCTATCGGGTCCAATATTGGCAATCGACGTTGGGGATGATCGCCGACCATCCGGTGGTCGGCTGTGGACCCGGGAATTTCCAGCACACGTACACGCGGTACATGCTCCCCGAGGCGAGCGAGGAGATCGCCGATCCGCACAATTTTCTGATGGAAGTGTGGGCCACGGCCGGGACCCCGGCCCTGCTGGCCCTGTTGGCCGTGCTGGCCTGCTTTGCCGTCGCCTTGGTTCGAGGCCACCGTGGGCACCGTGGCGCCGAGCCGAGCCCGCGCGCCCGAGGACTGGGGAGTGAAGTTGACGCCACGCCTCACGTCGTCGGGGGCGCCGTGTGCGGGTTCCTGCTCTCGGTACCGATCGGGCAGATGGGGGCTGCTCCGCCGGGGATCGCCACGGTGTTCGTCGGACTGCCGCTGGCGGTCGTGGCGGTCGCGCTCTTATGGCCGTGGATCGACGGCGGGCGCATGTCGCCCGTGGCGCCGGCGATCGGGGTGGTCGTGGTTCTGACGAACCTGCTGGCGGCCGGGGCGATGGGTTTTCCGGGGGTCGTCGGCACCCTGTGGCTGCTGGCGGCTCTGAGCCTGAATCTGGCCGAGACTTCCCGCCCGAGGACGCATCCTCGAATGGTCGCTCTGGCCGGTTTAGGGGTGATGATGGCCTTGGCGCTGACCTGCTCCTCAAGCGCGTTCAAGCCGGTCTTGACGAGCCAGGCGGCCATGCGCTTGGCCGCGGAGGATGGGCGCGACGCCGTCGAGCACTTGAAGGCCGCCGCGGTTGCCGACCCGCTCGCGGCCGACCCTTGGAGGCAGTTGACGCAGCATGCGTTCAGCCGTTGGCTCAAACGGCCGAGTCCCGAGGCTTTCGACGATTTCGAGACCGCCATGAAGACGGCCCTCGATTTGGCCCCCAACTCCGCTTCCACCTGGAGGATGCTCGGCGATATGTACCGGCAGGCTTTCCGGAAGACCGGGCGCGAGGAACTCCTTCGGAAGGAGGTAATGGCATACAGCCGAGCGGTGGAACTCTACCCCACCAGCGCGATAGCCGTGGCCAGCTTGGCCTTGGCGCTTCAGGAGGCCGGGGACGAAGCGGGATTCCGGCAGCAAGCGGCCGAATCCCTGCGTCTGGACGGCATAACGCCCCATCCCGATAAGAAGCTCAAGGACGATCTCCGCGACGAACTTCGCCGGGGGCTGTCTCGTAGTAGCTCCCGAGGCGATTGACGTGGTATGATACTACTATGAAGATTTGGCATGTCGTCGGGTTGGCCGTATTGGTGGGGGCTGGTGTGGGAATCGGCGCCGGGTTCGTGCGCACTACATGGTATCCGTGGGATGGAACCCCCTCGGGCGCAGGGGGAGAGGCGGCGAGCACCAAAGAGGTGGACCCCCTGATGCCGTCGGCGAAAGTGCTCGTCGAGGAGGACACGTTCGACTTCGGAGTCATGGACGCCAGTGCCAGGAGACGCCATGAATTCGTCTTCAAGAATGTGGGAACCGAGCCCTTGGTGCTTTCCCAAGGCCCGACGAGCTGCAAATGCACCGCGTCGATCCTGGAGGAAGGCGAGATCCCGTCCGGAGGATCGAGCACCGTCGTGGTCGAGTGGACGGGCGGGGACACGGTCGGCGAGTTTGCTCAAACGGCCAGGATTCAGACCAGTGACCCCAGCCGCGAGACGGTGACCCTGAAAATCAAGGGGCGAGTAACTCAGGCGGCGCGCGTGACCCCTTCGGAGTTGGTGCTCACCGACATCACGATCGGCGAGACGCAGTCCGGCCAGGTGAAGCTGTTCGGCTTTCGATCGAAACCGCTGGAGATTACCGGCTACGAGTTTTCGCGCCCGAGCACGGCCGAGCATTTTGAGGTCACGTTCCAGCCCATGACGGCCGATCAAGTAGCAGCGGAAGCAGAGAAGGATGCCACAAGCGGCTGCTTGGTGGAAGTCACCGTAAAACCAAGCTTGCCTCAAGGGAGCTTTCAGCAGAGAATCGTGCTCACGACCAACTTCGAAGAGGCCCCCACGATCGAGGTGCCTGTCCGAGTCACCATCGGCAGCGAAATCTCGATCGTCGGCGCAGGATGGAACAAAGAGGCAGGGCTTCTTAACTGGGGTACCCTGAGAAGCGAGGAGGGGGCTCGGCGCAAGCTGATCCTCCGTGTCGCCGGTCCGCATCACCGGGAGGTGACGTTCAAGCCCATCGAGGTCTTCCCCGACGTGCTCAAGGTCGACGTGGGAAAGACCACCGACCTCGGAAACGGGGCCGTTTCCGTGACCCCCCTGATAATCCAGGTTCCCAAGGGGAGTCGCCCGGCAAACCATCTTGGACTCAAAGAGGAGGATCTCGGCCGAATCATCCTTGAAACCACCCACCCCGACGTTCGTGAATTGCGTATCCTGGTTCGGTTCGCGGTTGCAGGCTGACGGCTCCAGCAGTGGACAAAATGCCAAATCGAACACGATTCCGGACTTCCTGGTTCCCTTTTCTCTTCTTCTGCGGGCTGACCTTGGCGGTCGCCGGATGCTGGTCTTCAGACGACGCGGTCGACCCGACCGCCGCCGAGCACGGTAATCTGACCGGCCCGGCCGCCTTCGACCAGCCGTCAACCGAGCCGGCCCTCTTGCCGGAGGAAGGGGACGGGTCGGGGGTCGCGGCCCTCCCAATTTCGCCCGAGGCCGAACCGCCCGATCCCGCCGAACCAACCAGCAGCCCGACAGATGGGGCAGTGTCTCCTCCGGTTGAAGGCGAGGCCGCTGACCGCAGCGAGCCGGCCGGCGAGTCGGAACGTCAGGCGGGACTGCCCGGCGACGGCCACGAGTTGGGGATGAATCCTTTGCGCAGCCCCGGGGCCCCGCCGGACGTGCGAGGCGGCGACGCCCCGTCCAACGCGGGCCATTCGGAGGGAGCGGTTGCCTCGTCCGGGAACACGTCCGAATCGGGCAAAGAGAAGTCCGAGGAGGCGCCGTTCGACCCGATCAAGGAGAACGGGCCGATTTTCACCGGCTGGCCCGACCCCAAGTTGGCCCTGGTCATCACCGGCCGCCAGGAAGGGTATCTGGAGCCGTGCGGCTGCGCGGGCCTCGAGCGGATGAAAGGAGGGCTCAGCCGCCGCCATTCGATGTTCGAGTATCTCCGCAACCAGCGCGGTTGGCCGGTTGCGGCGGTCGACGTGGGCGGCCTGGTCGAGGGCTCCGGACCGCAAGCCGAGTTGAAGCTCCAGACGACCATCAACGCCCTGCAGCTGATGAAGTACAACGTGATCGCCCTGGGCACGACGGACCTGCGATTCCCGGGCGGCGACTTGATCTCCGCCGGACCGGTCGACGAGAGCCCCTTCGTCTCCGCCAACGCGGCGCTTTTTGGGTTCGACGCCGGATTGACCTCGCAGAGCCGGATCGTCGAAGCGGGGGGCATGAAGCTGGGAGTCACGTCGATCCTGGGCCGCCAATGGCAAAAGGAAATCGACAATCCGGACGTCGAGTTGGCCGACCCCGAAGAGATGCTCGCCAAGCTGGCCCCGTCGCTCAGGCAAGAGTGCGATCTTGTGATCCTGTTGGCCCACGCCACGAAGGAGGAATCGATCGAGCTGGCCGGGAAACTCCCCTACTTCGACATCGTGGTCACCGCCGACGGCCCGGCCGAGCCGCCCGACGAGCCCGATTTCGTCGACGGAACCAAGACGATGCTCGTCCAAGTCGGCCAAAAGACGGAGAACGCCGTGGTTCTGGGGTTTTACGATGACCCGGACCGGCCGCCCCGCTACCAGCGCGTCCCACTCGACTCCCGCTTTGCCAACTCCGAGCCCATGCGGCAGTTGATGGAGATCTACCAGGATCGGCTCAAGGACATGGGGCTCGAAGGGCTCGAAATCCGCGCGGAGCCGCTTCCGAGGCAAGACCTCCTCGGCCGGTTCGTGGGGTCTGAAGAGTGCAAGTCGTGTCACGAGGAGTCGTACCGGGTGTGGAAGAAAAGCGGACACGCCAAGGCGTGGGAGACGCTCGTCGAGTTGGACCCGCCGCGCAACTTCGACCCCGAGTGCATCCGCTGCCACGTGGTCGGCTGGCATCCGCAGAATCAGTTCCCCTACGAGAGCGGCTTCTTGAGCGAGGAGCAAACGCCCCATCTGGTCGACGTGGGCTGCGAGACGTGCCACGGCCCGGGCGAGGCGCACGTGAAGGCGGAGCAGGGAGCCGATTTCGAGCTTCAGGAAAAGCTCCAGAAAGCGGCGGTCATCACCCTGGAGCAATCGCGCCAGGCCGTGAGCCGCGCCATCGTCGACCAGCAGCACTGCCTCAACTGCCACGACGGCGACAACAGCCCCGACTTCGACTTCGACACCTACTGGCCCAAGATCGAGCACCGGGAAGAGTAGCCCGGCGGACGCCGCCCATTCCCGGGCGTCGCGCCCGCTACCGGGGACTGTCCCGATTTTCCCGCAGGGAAAATGGGACTGTCCCCCTCCCAAATGCCGCCGCGGTCCCTTCCGCATGGTCGGACATTGTACGTTCGTCGTTTCAGGATTCTTCGTCATCGCCAGGGTGACCTCGATCGCGATAGAGAGGGGGTGCATCCCAGGGGGCGCCGCCTCGCCAACGCAAGGTGATTGCAGTTAGAAACGCCACGAAGAAATATAGTGCCACGTACACCCAAAAGGGCAGGTCGCTGATAGGTAGCGGTTTCCTTTGAAATCTCCGAAATTCCCGTTTTTGGTTGCCGTACTCCTCCAATTGCGAGCGGTAGGCGAGTTCGATCGCTGGAAGCTTCGCCAAATCTTGGAACACTTCTTTCAGCAACTCCATAGCTGCAAGACACGCAAGACAGGAAGAGTATGATGGCTTCTTGAGGTTGTCTCTAATCCGTGTCAGCACTTCCCTCGTGCTCGCCCGAAATTCGAGGGACTGATCACATCCGGAGTCGTTCTTCCAGCGATATCGTCAAGCCGCCACGGCCGGCGCCGGTTGGCGGCAAGCGGCGGAAGCGTCGCCGGGGTGGCCAGCCGGGACATCCGCGGCACACCCGCCCTCTTTTTCCGCCCGAGCAAGTGGACCACGCCTGGACCTATGAGTGGCCGGAGTCGGAGTTACGGCCAGAAGCTGTTGACGAAGATCAAGTGCTTGTTCCGCACCTTCCTCAAGGTGCCGGGGGTGGAGCCGACCAATAATGCAATGGAGCAGCGGATGCGGTTTGTGGCCATCGACCGCAAGATCACGCAGGGCACGCGCGGAGAGCGTGGGCGCCGCTGGTGCGAGCGCATCTGGACCGTGCTGGCCACCTGCGTGCAACGAGGCCGGTCGGCGTTCCAGTTCCTCTACCAGTCGATCGTCGCGTACTTCTCCGGCCATACCCCGCCGTCGCTCTTGGCGATGCCGCCGTGAGTCGTCCTCATTCACGTTCCCCGGACTGATTCCGCTTCCCCATCGTCTCCACGCTCAGGCCCTCTTCCCCAGCGACCCGTTTCGAGATCCGACAATCCGTCGGTTGTCTGGAATGCTCATTTCACCCGGAAGCCGTGAATGGCCACTGTCCTTTTCCCCAACGGCAATCCAAGCTGCCAACTATTCTCTAAAGAGATGTTTTCTATCTCTAGGGCATCATACCTGGGGGCGACCTACGCGCGCAACGAAGAAACGCTTCGATGCTCGGACGATGTGACCTCCGCGCATTCGACGGTGCGCCTTAACCACCGCTGGTTCACGGGTTACGGTCAACGTTAGGGCCCCAGAATCTCGCTGAACCAGCATAAGGCACGCAAAGTACCGCCACAGCCGCTATAATCGCGTGGAGCGGTGGGCGGTTGCGGTGAAAAAGCAGAGTCCTGTTAACCAAGCATTTCCCAGCGGGCATCTCTGCGACGTTGGGTTGACATGTCCGGCAAATGGAGGAGCAGCTCATGCAGACAATAGAATCGTTTTGTGCGAGGTCCGTTTCACTGTGGATTGTCTCGGTTCTTGGCATCCTGTTGGCGACGACGGTGCCGGACGCCTTGGCTGGCCCGGCGGATGAAGCCGAGCGGATTGCTTCTCTGGCCGGCTTCCATGGTGGCCTGGTTATCCACGTCGGCTGTGGGGACGGTAGACTCACTGCGGCGCTGCGCCTGGCGGACAACTGTGTCGTTCAGGGACTGGAGGTCGACGCGAAACGTGTCGAAACGGCGTGCGCGGCCATCCGTGCGAATGGATTGTACGGCCCGGTTTCCGTTATCCACTGGAGCGGGAAGAGACTCCCCTACGTGGATAACCTGGCGACGCTCGTTGTCTGCGAGGACGCCGGCACGGTTCCGGCAGGCGAACTCACGCGAGTGCTTCGGCCCTACGGCGCCGCGGTGGTCAAGCGGGACGGCAAATGGACGGTGAGCGTCAAGCCCCAATTGCGGGGCACCGACCAGTGGGAGCAGCATTATCACGGCGCGGACAACAACGCCGTTGCCCAGGACACCGTCGTCGGTCCACCCCGGCGATATCAGTGGCTGGGCGAACCGGAGTGGCAGCGGTCCCACCTTGCGATGCCTTCGATCAACAGCATGGTCTCGACGAAAGGGCGCCTCTTCACCGTCGAGGACCTGGCCTCCGCCGAACACCCGGCGCTGCCCGGAAAACAGGCGCTTGTGGCCCGGGACGCCTACAACGGGGTTATCCTCTGGCGGGTCATGTTTTCCGATTGGCATCCGATCTACATCCGCAACAAGGAGATGCCCGTGCAAATCCAACGGCGGCTCGCCGCCGTGGGGGACGTCGTCTATTGCACCCCCGGCTACTCAGCGCCTATCACTATATTCGATGCGGCGACCGGCGCCGTCATCAAGCGGCACGCACAAACCGCGGGGACGATGGAGTTCGTGCATGACCGGGGCGTCCTGTTCGTCGTGACGGGCGACCAGTCCGACATCTCCGAGGCCCTCACCGATCCGTCGCGATCCCCGCTCAATACGAGCGTTCTTAGACGCGCGGCGTATGGACCGACGATCAAACGGCCGGCCGATCCCAAGAACGATATCCTGGCCATCGACGCCGACTCGGGCAACGAGCTCTGGAGAATATCCGGAACCGACACGAAAGGCTACGAAGGGGCGACGCTCGGGGTGGTCGGCGACTGCGTGGTCTTTGCAACCTCGACGGAACTCGTCTGCCTCGACCGCGCGAGCGGCAAGGCACTCTGGCGTGTCCCCGCCCCCGTCGTTCTCGAAGGGCCGCCGGGCATCGCGGTCTCGCTCGTGCTCTCGGATCGCGCCGCCTATCTCGCGGATTCCGCGCGGCTCCGGGCGTTCCGTCTCGCCGACGGCCAGGCTCTCTGGGAGACGCCCGCCACGATCAATCATCACAAGGCGCCGGATGTGTTTCTGGCAAACGGCCTCGTCTGGGCGGCGGCATATAATGCTTCGACCGGGCGGCCGGTACCGGCGCTGGGACTCGGCCGTATGGGAGCAAACGGCTTCGATCCCGAAACTGGGAAGCTGGTCAAACAGCTCGATCAGGCCATGGCCGGTCCCATGGGCCATGACCGTTGCTATCGGAACCGGATCACGACGCGGTATTACATTAACACCGCGACCGGCGGCAGCGATTTCCTTGGGCTAAGCTCCCCGGCGGAATTTCCCAATCCCTGGATCCGCAGCACCTGCGGCATTGGCCCGCTTCCGTGCAACGGCCTTTACTATGCCGGGCCGCCGTCCTGCGCCTGCTGTAACAGCGTCATGCTGAACGGCCTCAACGCGATGGCGGCGGAGCCGGGCTTCACCAAATCGGACCAACCCATCAAGGTGGAAACTAAAGCTACGCTCGAAAAAGGCCCCGCCTTCTCTGAAATCGCGAAGTTGAAATCTCCGATTTCAGAGTCGCCGGACGATTGGCCCGCCTACCGTCATGACAACGCCCGGACGGGAACGACGAAGAATAGAGTCTCGGCCGAACTCGGCAAACGCTGGGAGACCAAACTCGGCGCCCGCGCCAGCGCCCCGGTCATCGCCGCCGGCATGGTGTTCGCGGCGGACGTTGACGGTCACGCCGTCTGCGCCATGAACGCGGCGGACGGGAAGATCGTCTGGCGATTCTCCGCCGAGGGACGTGTCGACTCGCCCCCGACGTATCACCAGGGCCTCCTCTTATTCGGTTCCCGCGACGGATCGGCCTATTGCCTGCGTGCCGCCGACGGGGCGCTCGTCTGGCGGTTTTGCCCGCTCGAACGGCGACTGATCTGCGCCTACGGGCAGCCGGAGTCGGCCTGGCCGATTTGCGGCAGCATCCTCATCCGGGACGGACTGGCGTATTTCGCCGCCGGGAGAAACTCCTTCGCCGACGGCGGCATCTTCCTCTATGCGCTCGACCCGCGATCCGGCAAAGTCGTCCATCAGAAACGCATGTACGGTCCCTACGGCGAAAACGGCTTCCCCATCGAAAACCGGGAGGTCGTCAAGGGCATGAGCATCGAGGGATTCAAAGGGGACGTTTTCATCGCCGACGACAAACTGCTCTATCTCCGGCATCAGGCCTTCACCCCCGACCTCTCGCCGGTCAAGCTTCAGGGCGTCAAGCAGCCGCACCTGATCCCCTCGCACGGTTTCCTCGAAGCCATCCCTCAGCACCGCTCGTTCTGGACCATTGACACCATGCTGCATTACGACATCCCGACGGGCCAGGGCGGCATACATGGCGACATCCTCGTTATCGACGGCTCGCGCTTCTACGAGGTTCGGGGTTATCCTCCCGGGCGGACCGCTTGGTTCGATCCCCGCACCAGCGGCTACACGCTTTACGCGGGAACGTACGGCGAGTCAGCCAAGGCTTCGGCGAAGGCTTCGGAAGGCGCAGCGGCGGCGGGCACCGCCAACCGAGCTGCCAGGCAGGCCGCCGCCAGGCAACCGGCTGCCCGGCAGGCCACGGGCAGGCAAGCGCGAGCCAGAAACCGAGTTGCGACCAATGTTGCCCCCTCGGTGAAACTCTGGACCAGTTCCATTCCGCTCACCGGCAAGGCGATCGTGCTGGCCGATGAAGTCCTCTTCGTCGCCGGAACCCCGGTCGCGTTCCCGGAGGACGATCTAGCCAAAGCGTACGAGGGCCGAATGGGCGGCATCCTCTGGGCGGCCTCCGCATCCACCGGAGAAAAGCTGGCCCAGTACACCCTCGACGCCCCACCGGCATGGGACAGTCTCGCCGCCGCGAACGGCCTGCTCTTCCTTTCGCTCGCCGACGGGCGTGTGATTTGCTTGGGGCCAAAGACCGGTTTTTGAGGCGTTGCTTTAGTCAGTTGTGTGCGGGTCACCCGAGTCTTGCACGAACGGCGAGGGTAACCTCCGGTTCATCCGTTTGATAGGCGTTTCGCTCACCATAGCAGTACATTGACCATTGCTGCAACAACACAAAGCCACAAGATAATCCTCGTTTGTTTTGCAGAAGCACTACTGTGCGTCAAAAACGGGACAAACATGAAGCTGAGCGTGATACTGTAGGTGGCCATCAGGATAGCAACCGTGCCGCCTCGTGGTATGGGCAGCGCAAGGACAAGCGGCGGTGCAACAATTGAGTAAGCGATGATGGTCCATTTCACTCTGCTGCGCACACTTGGATCTGCCCGCCCTGATGTGAAAACCCTTGGCACAGTAAACACGGCTGCCCAGTTGGTGAACATCGCCGCGTGGATACCTGCCTTGCCTGATCCTGGATAGAACCCGACAAGGCACCATTCAATGACAAGCATGCCAAACAGGCCTCCGCCGATGTAGAACCACAGCTCGTTGTTTACTCTCTTGCCAATATTCGAGGGGCCACATTCTTGTGTTGGGACGAGTGGCGGCTCGTCGCTGCGCTCGCGCACGTTCTGACTTCCGAAGGGTCAAGAACATGCCCCGCATTTGCCCAGTCCGCCGCGATGGCGCCCGGAGCCACATGCGCAGACCCCGCCCCGGCATACGGTCGGTTGGCTAGTCCCTGAGTTGGAGAGTGACCGGTCCCAGCAGACCGGAGGGTAGCAACGGCGAATCCTTCGTGTACGCCGTGGCGTTGGTTTTCGTCAGGCGCTCTTCCGGCAGCAAAGCGGCGTCACCGATCAGGCGGTTGGGCCAGAGATTAACCACGTCAATCTCCAACATATTGCCCGCCGGCTTAACCGCGTCGGTGATCTCAACGTGCCAAGGCGCAGTCCAAACCACGCCGAGGTCCTTGCCATTCAGCCGCAGTTGCGCCACGTCCTTCACCTTGCCCAGATCGAGGTGGAGCCGCTGGCCGGGCTGACGCAAGGCCTGCGGCAGGTCGAAGGTCTTTTCATAAATAGCCTTGCCGGAGTAGTACTTGATCCCTGGCTCGGACCGCGCGGTCCAATCATCGAGTTCCTGCGTATCGCGATAGGTTGGGAAGTTGCGAGCTGCCGGTCCACTTGCATTCGTCGCGATGGGCTTGCGGAAGACGATGAACAGCGAGCCATGGGGCGCGAACTCCAGCGGCAACGTCGTGCGTCCGGCGGACTGCTTGAACGCCACGGCCGGCTGCATCCGGCCCGTAAGCGGGTCCCAAAGTTCCGGCTGTTTGCCGCTTACTCGGAAGGTGCAATCGGCGATCTCGTGGCGCGGGTTGCGATTGGCAACGAAGTAGATCTCCGCGTCGTCCGCGGTGCGATGGATGAAGTCGAGGAATGTATCGCGCTGGCTGCCTTGACACTCGAAGTCCGGCTGCACGCCGGCGGCCAGCAGGACCGCCCGCAGTGTCTTGCCCCACACAATCCGACCTTTGCCGAAAGGACGCTCCGTGACGGCATGTCCGTCGCAGTTGCCCCACACCTGGGCGGCCAGCTTCGCAATCTCGTCATCGCATTGGGGGTAGTTCTTCAATCCTGGATCGCTGAGCGGTCTTGGCCCAACGACGGTCGCGCCGGCTCCGACCAATTGCTGAATCTTGCGCAGCACGTCCACCGGCATGGTTCGCCGGTCCGGGAGCACGAGCAGGCGATAGCTCATGCCGTCGGGCAGAACGATTCGGCCGTTTTGCACCGCGGCGCGCGTGAGCAACACCTCGGCATTGCACACGTCGTAGTCATAACCGGGGCCGAGCGACGGGTCGGTGTGCTTGACCTCCACGAAGTTCGGCGCCCCGTCGCCGTTGTAGTAGAGCACGTCGCCTACAAACAGGCCCCGCTGGAGCAAGTGTTGGCAGCGGGCGACGTAGGCCAGGAACGCGCCGGATTGTTCCCACCAGGTGACATTGCGATTGAAGTGCGTGCCGGCGAAGTATTCATAGCCCGGCTTGCCGTCGTCGGGTCGGCTGCACGTGGACGTGTGGAGAAAGAAGCGATTGATGCCTTCGCACAGGGCGATATCGGCCGTGGGCTTCAGGTCGGCGAAGCTCTCCTCCCAGTGCGGGCCGATCTTTGTGAACGCCTCGGCAGCCACGAAAGCCCGGCCGTAGACGTGCGTGGCACAGGCGGTTTGCTTGGCCGCGTGATTCTGCCCGTTCACCTTCCAGTGGCTCGACTGCCAGAACTCGCCCATTGGGACATCACACCGGCCCAGGTTTTTCAGCGCGTCCATCGGCGGGGCCTTGGGATAGCACGGACCGCCGGCCTCACAGTGAATCTGCAGGCCCTTGGCGCGCGCCAGGGTGGCCAGACGGCCGTAGTGGTTCTCGGCCAGGCAGTCGGCGACCGTCTTCCAGTCGTCCCACCAGATTTCGCAGACCTGCGTGTTCTGGGTCGCGTAGGAGTCAGTAATCAAGACGCGGAAGATTCGGGAAGTGGTCGGCGGCACCGGCAGTGCGAAGGAAGCTTCCTTGGTGAGCGAGAAAGCCTTCACCGTCGTGAACGTCTGCCCGTCCTGGGAAACCTGAACTTCGATGTGGCGCGGACCGAAAGGAATGCGTGAGATCAATTGAAGCGTCTTGACCGTGACCGGCTCGATGAACTCGAACCGCAGCCACTCGGGCTTCTGTTTCGTAGGCCCATCACCGGGTTTTCTTCCGTCCGAGACCCAGAACGATTGTTCGTTCCCATCGGCAGCGTTTTCGACCGGATACATGGAACTGCTCGCGGACAACTCCGCGTGGCCGGACGTTGTGCCTTCGTCGTTTCAGGATTCTTCGTCATCGCCAGGGTGACCTCGATCGCGATAGAGAGCGTAAAGCAACGACATGCCGATTCGCGGCCCGGGGGAAGAATTGGCCCAGCTATCAGCCATCAGCTTTCAGCCGTCAGCCAGCAGGTTCACACGGATTTCTCCTGCAGCCGACAGCCAAAGGCTGACTTCCCTTCCCTGACGGCTGACTGCTGACTGCTGACTGCTGACTGCTGACTGCTGACTGCTGACGGCCATTCCCACTGCCATCCTACCCCATGCCCCGGCCCTAATTCCAGCCCAAGAATTGGCCAC